>JAYUZN010000982.1:0-18013 GCA_043751755.1 Bacteroidota bacterium
TTACCCACTTTGCGTCCTTTGCGTGGGCTTTCTTTGCGAACTTTGCGGTTTTTTAGGCTCAAAAGCGAAAAATTTAGCTCTTTTTTCTTTACAGCAGGAGTTTTTCTTAATCTGCGTTAAATCTGCGTCCACATCTGCGTGAAACTACGAGACAGAAAACAAATATTATACCACCCGAAAATGAGTAGATGTAAGAAAAACATTCATTTATTAGTTTATAATTCAGGAATAATAGTGTACACTCGGTACTGCTGCCAACAGTTTTTGCGTATATGCCGTATCTGGGTGAGAATAAAGGCTTTCCGCATCTTTCAACTCCACAATCTTGCCTGCTTGCATCACTGCTACCCTGTCCGAAATATGCTTTACAACGCTCAAATCGTGTGAAATAAAGAGGTAAGTAAAACCAAATTCTTCTTGCAAACTGCGCAGCAAATTCAGGATTTGCGCTTGCACAGACACATCTAATGCCGAAACAGATTCATCACAAATCACAAATTCTGGCTCACATGCCAATGCTCTCGCAATGCAAACCCTTTGCCGTTGCCCCCCCGAAAACTCGTAAGGATAACGCTGGTAATGTTCAGGTTGTAAACCTACTTTTTCGAGCCAATTATATACTTTTTCTTTGCGAACTTTGTCATTTTCGTGCAAACCATGCACCTTCATCGGCTCTAAAATAGCTTCTCCAATGCGCATTTTGGGATTGAGGGAACTATAAGGGTCTTGAAAAATAAGCTGCATTTCCTTGCGCAAGCCACGCATTTCGGAAGAAGAAAGGTTGCTTATATTTTTTTCTTTGTAAAAAATACTCCCTTCAGTCGACTCTATCAAGCGCAAAATACTTCTGCCCAAAGTCGTTTTTCCACAGCCCGATTCGCCCACAAGCCCCAAAGTTTCCCCTTTTTTTATCGTAAAAGAAACCTCATCTACAGCTTTTACATAGTTTTTTTGGCGCGAAAAAAAACTACCCCGCAACGGAAAATAGGTTTTGAGTCCTTCTATGCTGAGCAAATCTTTTTGGCTCATAAAAACAGCCTGTTTTTGGGCAAAATCTGCGGGAGAAATGAGGTTTTCGGCAAAAGAAATATTCGTTTTTTCCAAAAAATCAGCAACCGTTTGCAGGCGTTTTACCCGCACATCTATGCGCGGACGACAAGCGATAAGTCCTTGTGTATAAGCATGTTGTGGATTGGTAAAAATCTCTTTTACTGAACCATATTCTACTCCTTTTCCTTGAAACATGACCAATACCTCATCTGCCACTTCCGCAATTACGCCCAAATCATGCGAAATAAAAATTATCGCCATTTGATATTCCTGCTGCAATTGCTTCAATAGTTGCAAGACTTCTTTCTGAACGGTAACATCTAATGCCGTTGTAGGCTCGTCTGCAATGAGCAGTTTTGGGCGGCAGGCAACCGCCATCGCAATCATTACTCGCTGTTTTTGCCCTCCCGAAATCTCGTGCGGATAGGCTTCATACATTTTTTCGGGGCGGGGCAATTCTACTTTTTGGAACAAACGAATGACTTCTGCCCGTATTTCTGCCTTCGACAAAGTTGTATGCAAAGCCAAAGACTCCGCCACTTGATAGCCACAGGTAAAGACCGGATTGAGGGAGGTCATGGGTTCTTGAAAAATCATGGCGATTTCCTTGCCCCGCAAAGCCCGCATTTTTTCGGGCGAAAGTTCCAAGAGTTTTTTATCCTCAAAAACAAGGCTATCCGCACTTACTTCAGCATTTTTTCCCAATAAACGCATGATTGCCAAGCTCGTAACGGATTTTCCACTGCCCGATTCGCCCACAATTCCTAAGGTTTTGCCCGCCGCCAAATCCAAATTCAAGCCTTCAACGGCAGTTACCGTTCCTGCTTGCGACT
The DNA here is from genome assembly GCA_043751755.1 of Bacteroidota bacterium. Lineage (GTDB taxonomy): Bacteria > Bacteroidota > Bacteroidia > J057 > J057 > JAAFHL01. Next base: position 1,884 of record JAYUZN010000982.1, read on the forward strand.
GAAATGTTATATGTAAATTGCGAATAGAAAGCATAGTTGGGAAAATGAAAAATGAGAAATGGAAAATGAAAAACAAAAATAGTGTTTTATTTTCAGCTATGCAAAAACGATTTTAACTTATAAAAATGATAATCGTTACAAATACTTAATAATCAATAATATAACTATACTTTTTTTGCAAAAGGTGTCTCCAGAAACGGGGGCAAAAAGACCTAAATTTTTCGACTTTTGAGCCTAAAAACTACGGAATTAGCAAAGTAAGCCCACTCAAAGGGCGCAATTTATAGTGAGCGCAGGCGAACTAAGTCGATAATTTTGAGTTATTCCTTTGCGTTCTTTGCGGTAAAATGAGAGAACTTTGCGGTAAAATGAGAAATATTTGCGTTTTGTCAGCTCCATTTTCTTTACAGCAGGGATTTTTCTTAATCTGCGTTAAATCTGCGTCCCTATCTGCGGAAATCTGCGTGAAATCGTGAAACAACCAGATATTACTGAATCGTAGCCCTAAGCGACACCTGATTCACTAAGCCATCTCTATTCGTAACCGTAACTGTATATTTATTCGTTTGACCTCCAATAATTAGATAACGACATTACAAATTGGTAAATCAATTTACGGTTAAAAGAGTGGCGCACTGTTCAAAAGTGCGCCACTCTTTTAACCCCTAAATGAACACAAATAGCCTTTTTTGAGTTTATGTTTTTGGGCGCGCAGATTTTCGCAGATTAAGGCAGATTTCGCAGATGCAAGGCTAACTATCTGCGAAATCCGCTATCATCTGCGCAAATCTGCGTGAAATCAACAACTTATGACATTATCCATCAACCAAATACAAGCACCTATCGCGGACGAATTAGCCTATTTTGAGAAATATTTTCGTTCCTCTATGCAAAGTCGTGTTCCTTTGTTAGATAAGGTAATGCAATATATTCTTAAACGCAAAGGCAAGCAAATGCGCCCTATGATTGTGCTATTGAGTGCGCAGGTCTGTGGGGGCATTACTGCGGCTACCTATCGCGGGGCTGCCTTAGTAGAATTGCTGCATACGGCGACTTTGGTGCATGATGATGTTGTAGATGATTCTGACGAAAGACGCAGTTTTTTTTCCATAAATGCGCTTTGGAAAAATAAAATTGCAGTGTTAGTAGGGGATTTTCTTTTATCAAAAGGCTTGCTTATGTCTTTGGAACACAATGATTTTGAATTGCTCAAAATCGTATCTGAAGCCGTAAAATTGATGAGTGAAGGGGAATTATTGCAAATCGAAAAGGCAAGAAAATTGAATATAGATGAAGCTGTTTATTTTGAGGTAATTCGCTACAAAACGGCTTCTTTGTTTGCGGCTTGTTGCAAATGTGGGGCGGCAAGTGCTACGGAAAACCCCGAAATTATCGAAAAAATGCGGCTTTTTGGCGAAAAAGTAGGCATTGCTTTTCAAATACAAGATGACCTTTTTGACTATGGCACAAATGATGTGGGCAAGCCGCTTGCGATTGACATAAAAGAGCGCAAAATGACCCTGCCTTTAATCCATGTTCTCAACAAATCGAGTTGGGTAGAACGGCGTAGAATTATTAATATTGTGCGAAATCATAATACCAACCCGGTGAAAGTCAAGGAGTTGATAGATTATGTGGCGGAAAATAATGGCTTGGAATATGCCAAAACCGTAATGAATCGCTATATTCAAGAAGCGGAGGATTTGTTGGCTGATTTGCCTCATTCGGAAGCAAAAACGGCTCTGATGGGCTTGATTCACTATGCAATTACAAGGGCGAAGTAGATTTTTGGAAAATATCTCTCCTTTTTTTGAATATCAATATCAAAGCTAAGGGCAGCCAAACCCAGAGCATTTCGCTTTTGAGTACAGCCCAGCCCCATTCTCCAAAAAATTGGGAAATGTGCATAGGAGATACTTGAATTACCCGAAAAGGCAAGAAAATTCGGGCATTATTGAAAGGCGAAAACAGCGCAATGCCACGTCCGCCTGTTGTCATAGCATCTAAGATGCCATGCGAACTGATAATTAGCCCGAAAAATAGGCTTAATTTCCCCCAAGAAATCGCTTGCATTTTCGCTTCTATCCTACACAGCAGCATGACTAAACAACTTCCTAACACAAAGGCAAAGAAAAAGGAATGAAAAAAGCCCCTATGTCCAAAAAAACTGACGTAATCTATGCCTGCATAAAAACCTAACACGTCTAAATCGGGCAAAGAAGGGGCAATCGTAGCAAAAGTAAGAAAAGTACTTGTGCGCCAATCTTTTGGCATCATCAAAGCGGCACTCAAGCCTACAAGGGAATGTGTAATAATAGAAGCCATGTTATTTTCATTAAACGATTTCGTCTTCCCATTCATCAATATAGGCTTTTACCTTTTTGAGAATCTTCAAAATTTCCATAAGAGGTTCATATTCAGTAGCATCATACGCCTTACTAATAGAATATGCCTTTCCTTCAAGAATAACAAAAAACCAATTTCGACCAATAATGTATAAGCCATATAAGGTTTTTGTGTCATCATTGAGGGACTGCGAGGCGAACATAGCAGCCAATAATTGCCCTATAGGGTCGCTCTGCCCGCTATGTTCTCTTTTGTATTCATGTAGGAAAAAATAAGGCTTTTCGGGGTCTTGCATACCTTTTGCTACCAAAAATTCTACCCTTCCATTAATGGTAACAAGCTCATTTTGAAGCGTTTTTAGCGTTGCAGAGACATTTCGTTGCGTAAAAGACTTATATTTTTCATATCGCCAAAATGCAACAATATCTATAACAGGAATAATAAAAAAAGACTTTAACTCATCTTCTTGCCAAGCATCTATTTCATATATCAAACGCTCTTGCAAAGGAAGAAGCAGTTCTTTTTCTTTTTCAGAAATAACAATATCTTTACAGCCTATCCATTGCAATAACTTTTCGTGCTTATAAACGCGATGCAAGCCGAAATAATTTTGTAATTCTTGATATTTCCATTTTTCAAAAGACTTCATGGTTTTCTATATATTTAGAATAAAATACAAACTTACTACGTTTTGCCCACAAAAACAATAAGCGACATATTTATTTTCTGAATTGAAGGAGATATTTCGTATCTTTGCTTTTGGACAAAGCAAAAGAAATAAATAAGCTCATAAAATCATTTTTGTGCGAATAGTTTTTGTTTTTAAGCTAAAAAAAGCTAATTTTGTGGGAGTTTTTACTTTAACATAAAAAAATGCCAACATTTACAAAATTTACGGAACTAGTGAGGTTTGACTGGTTCATGAAATACATGTTTCGCGATAAGCGAAATCATGATGTTATAGAAGGTTTTTTGAGCGTTTTGCTCAAAGAAGATATTACGATTGTCGAAATATTGGAAAGTGAAGGGAATAAAGAAAGTAAAGATGATAAATTTAATCGGGTAGATGTGATGGTAAAAACCCTTAAAGGGGAGCATATTATCATCGAAATTCAAAATAATGAGGAGTTTGATTATCTGCAAAGAATCTTGTATGGCGCAAGCAAAACGATAGCCGAAACGATGAAAAGGGGCATGGCTTATGAAAATGTTAAAAAGGTAATTTCTGTAAGCATTGTTTATTTTAAAACGGGGCAGGGGACGGATTATGTGTATCATGGATTTACGGTTTTTAAGGGCTTACATTTGCAAGATGAGTTACAGCTGACAGCGGAGCAAAAAGCGGCATTTAAACGAAAAACGCCTACGGATTTGATGCCCGAATATTATTTGATACAGGCATTGAGTTTTGATGACAGGGTAAATGACAGCTTAGATGAGTGGGTGTATTTGTTCAAAAATAGTGAGGTAAAAGACAGTTTTACGGCAAAAGGCATAGACAAAGCAAAGGAAAAGTTGGCAGTTGCGAAATTGCCCAAAAAGAAACGAAAAGAATATGAGCGATATGAAAAATCCTTGCATAGTGATGCAAGTTGGAATGAAATGGAACGAATAAAAGCAGAAAGAGAAGCAAAAAAAATGAAAGAGCTAGAAGACAAGCTAAAAATGGCAACCCAAAACGCAAAGAACGCAAAAAACGCAAAAACTACTGCTGAAAAAGAGAAAGAAAACGCAAAAATTGAGCTTGAAAAAGAGAAAGAAAATGCTAAAATAGCCCTTGAAAACGAGAAAGAAAACACAAAAATTGCAGCAGAAAACGCTAAAATAGCTATTGCAAAAGAGTTATTGAAAAATGGAATAAGTGTGGAAATTGTTGCTTTATCAACACAACTATCTGTGGAGGTTTTACAAATGTTAAAAGACGAAATAGAACTTGAAAAATGAAAATCCTGAAAACAGAAGCATTGCCATTTTTTTTCCTTTTCTTCTTTCTTTGCTTTTCTCTTTTGTTACAAGCTCAAAATGACAGCTTAGATTTCTCTTTACCCAAAACGCAATGGTTGTCCGAAGATTCCCTGTTTCTTGCTATCGATTCCTTGCCTAAGATACAGAAAGACAGCCTGTTAGCGCAAAAAAAAGATACGATTATTGCCCCGAAAACGCCTTTACTCAAATTCAAATATCTGGGGATTGTGGGCATTTCTGATACAAAACGGCAGAAAAATATCCGCCATGATGCGCAAAACCTCAAAGACACCCTTATGTTACAAACGCTTAGTTATCAATGGGCGTTGGAGGCGCGAAAAAAAGGGAAATATGAGTTTGCGTTGGACAAATATGTGTTAAGACGAGATTCTTTGCTGCTGTTTTTCTTTGAAGGAAAAAAATATATTACGGAAAATATTGTTGTTAAAGACTTGCCTATCACTTATTTGCAAAAATATGAGATAGACAAAATGATTCGTAAACACCATGCTTTGGCAACAGAAGAGGTTGAGGAAGCCCTTAAAAAATGTGTCTATGACTACCAAACTATCGGCTATCCTTTTGCGCATTTCACAGCTTTGTCCCCTATTTTTCGCAGACAAGGGCAGGATACGATTTTCACGACTTTGACTTATCAATTTTTGCCCGAAAAGAAGTTTATAATAGATAGCCTCATTTTTATTGGCAGAAAAAAAGAAAGAAATCCTTTTCTCTATTCCATGATTCGCCTTTCGCCACAAGATGCTTACAATCAAGAAGCTATAGACAATGTGCAGAAAATTTTGAACAATTCTATTTATTTTAAAAATGTAAAAACGCCTATAACAACATTTTCTGCCAATGGAAAAGCCAAAATTCGGATTCCTTTAGAGGCAAAAAGAGCAAATAAATTTGATGTTTTGGTAGGGGTTTTGCCGCCTTCAAACACGACTAACAGCACAGACCAACGTTTTCAATGGACAGGTACAACAGATTTGGCGTTGGTGAGTGTAATAGGCTATGGCGAATCTATTCAATTAAAATTGGAAAAACTTACTTTAACTTCGGCAAGAGTGAATATGAAAGTAAATGTACCCTATATTGCCCGTCTGCCTTTGCAAGCAAATGTCGAATTTGAGTTGCAAAAGCAAAATATTGATTTTTTGAATGTGAAAGGCTTGGCAGGAGGAGAATATGGTTTTTCGTCTTTTTTGTCGGTCAGGGCGCAATATAAATACAAAAGAACGTCTATAACAGATTCGCTTCGCAATGCGATTCGCCTCAATAAGCGCAAGCCAAATGTACTTGACGGCTCACAAACTTTGTATAATGTAGGCTTCAAATACGAGAATTTGGACTATCGTTTTAGCCCGAAAAAAGGACTTTGGGCAACGTTAGATTTGGGAATTGGGCGAAAAATCATTAAAAAAGATACCCGACTTCCTACAGCCATTTTCGATACTTTGGTGTTGTCGCAGCCTACTTTGGAGAGCGAAATTTGGCTAAAAGGCTATTTTCCTGTCTCCAAAAGGGGCGTTATTCACCTCGCAAATAGGACGTATTATTTAGCGCAAAAGAAAATATATCAAAGCGACCAAACGCAATTGGGGGGCGGGAGAAGCATCAGAGGCTTTAATGAGAATCAGTTTTTTTCGGACGCATTTACTTCATTTACAGGAGAATATCGTTTTATTTTAGAGCAAAATTCCTTCCTTTTTGTCTTTTGTGATTATGGGATTTTGAGAGATAAAGCTACAGCAACGACTTACAAGCCGCTGGGGTTGGGCTTGGGCATGAACTATGAAACGCCTGCGGGAATTGTGTCTTTTTCGTATGCTGTCGGGAAGGTGGGAGATATTGCTTTTCAGCCCGGAAGGGGGAAAATACATGTGGGATTGGTGAGCTTGTTTTGAATTTCGCGCAGATTTTCGCAGATGAAGACGCAGATTTCACGCAGATTAAAAAAATCTGCGAAAATCTGCGTGAACCACTAAAATCTGCGTGAAACCCTACTGAAATCCTAATGGCTGCACAGTGTTAAAACATATCCAAATATCCTGAATTTCTCCCGTATAAAAATCCTCACTTGCCGAATTTCCTGCTACAAAAGAATTGTAAAAAGTCTTGAAACCTATCCTAAAATGATTAGTACTCAACAGTTTGATAGGAAAAGACTGGGCAAGCCAATTGTCTGGTTGCACAGAAGGAATATAGTACATAACATTGCAATATAGGCTATTGCTGCTGGGAAGGCTTGTTTCACAAAAAACGTCTAAGGTAATGCAGCCATTTTCATTAGCAGTCAGCCGTTCGATATAAATGGGGGCAACCACCGAATTGGCAATAAGTAGGTCTCTATTTGTATAAATGCCCAATTCGTCTTCCACTATGACAACCACACCATTATCCGCCCTACACACCAAAGGGGTTGCCCAGCAGGAGGTACTCGAGGTTGAGGTTTGCACTTTTGCCTCATAACAAGAGGTAGGAGTGCCCAAAATCGTGTAGGTAATGGGGGTAGTTTCATTATTAATGACCCTAACTCCCTCACCTTCTAACACACCAAAATGTAAGCTATAGTTGCTGGCAGAACTCTCTGGCAGCACCGTCATCAAGATAGTAACCGAAGCATCTGTTGAGCTTGGGCTTGCATTAGCGTTTGCAGAAACGCTTTGTAGCGATAAAATAACGTTTTCTTGTGGCATAAATGAATCATGATAAGAATAGTTGGGCGGGTGTTAAACCTTGTGAGTGGTTTATCAAACCGCCCAACTAAACGACAAAAATAATTTTCAAAGGTAAGAATAATATAGCAGATTAAAATAGTTTTCAAACTATTTTGATACTTCAAATGTAGGCACATTGATACAAACATTTTATTACATTTTTACGTATTTGTGCGAAAAAAAATAAAGGTGAAGTAATATTTTTTTAGGTTAAAGTATTGATTATCAACTATTTTTATGCTAATATGAAAGAATACTTGTAATAAGTAAAATAAAGGAATTGCTCTGTTTTCATTCAAAAAACATATATTTGCGCTTTTAACGGCAAACACACATTTCGGCATTTTTTCACGCAGATTTTCGCAGATGAAAGACGCAGATTTTCGCAGATTTCGTTTATCTGTGAAAATCTGTGCATATCTGTGTGAATCTAACATTGAGGCAATCCATGATAAACAGCAAATTATTACGCATTTTGAAATCATTGCGTGAAAATGAATTGAAACAATTGGACAAATTTATTGCTTCGCCTTTCTTCAATGAGAGCAAAACGATAATTCAATTATTTGCGTATTTGCGAAAGCAAGCTCCTGAATGGGAAGATACAAAGTTAGAAAAAGAAAAAGTTTGGAAAAAACTGTTCCCGCAAGAAGTGTTTAGTGATGTGAGGTTTCGGCAATTTATGTCTCAATTATTTCATTTGGTCGAGAAATTTATTGCACAACATATTCATTTCAAGCCTGAACAAATGTATCAAAATCGAATGAGTTTTTATCAAAATCGCTATTTAGACAAAGATTTGAAGGATTGTATAAAGGAATGGGAAAACTATCAATACTTGCAAGCAGAACAAAGCGAGGTTTATTATCATTCGCAGAAGGAAATTTTGTTGCATAAAACCTTTATCTATTTTCAGCAAAATAACGCTTATCATGAAGATGAATATTTTTTACCTGCTTTTTTGGAGGCGAATGAACAATATTTCATAATAACACAGCTAAAATGGGCATGTGTGGCACTCAATAACCACAAAAGAAATGCGCATTTTTCTTATAAAGAATCCTCTTTTTTGCCCAATATTTTGAAACAAGTTGAGGAAAATGACGTGTTAAAAGCAATTCCTACGATTCATGTATATTATTTGATATATCAGCTTCTCACAGACAATGAAAATGAAGGAGTGTATGATGCCCTTTCTGCCTATATGCAGCATTATCCGCGCTTTCTGACGCAAGATGAATGGACGTATCTTGCGGCTTTTTTGCGCAATTATTGTATCCGAAAAGTGCATGATAAGTCAAGTATTTACCTTCAAAGGTTGCAGGATGCCCATATTGTTCAACTCAACAATGGCACAATCTTCAGTTTTAACCTCATTACAGCCGCTACTTTTCGAAATATTATTCAAACTGCCCTCAATTTGAATGAATATGAATGGGTAAAAGATTTTATAGTCCGTTATAAAGACCGATTAGCAGCAGAAGAAAAGGACAATTTAGTCCATTTTGGGTTTGCGAAGGTAGCTTTTGCCGAAAAAAAGTGGAAAGAAAGCCTCAAACATCTCAACGAAATGCTCAAATCAGACGAATTAATCATGGAGATACAGTTTCGGATTTTGCAGGTAAAAAACTATTATGAATTGCAAGAATGGGAAATAATAACAAATTTGTTAGAAACATTTAATGTGTATGTTTTTCGCCAAGAAAGTTTGAGCGAATATTACAAAAATAGGTATAAACATTTTATTCAATTTATGCGACGTATGATTCAAATAGAAGACTATAACACTGCAAAAAGAACTAAACTTATCGAAGAAATCAAAGCTCTGCCAGACAATAACATGGTGGAAAAAGAGTGGATATTGGAAAAAATGGAGACACTTTTACCGCACTAAGCTTACGTCTCCCACACGCGGTTCGGAGGGGCTGCCGTCTATATAAGTCATTTGTACCTTGTAAACATAAACGCCTTCGGGCGCAGGTTGATTGTTGAAAGTGCCGTCCCAGCCCGTTGCGCCATTCGCAGGGATTTTTTTTGCCTCATACACCATTCTCCCCCACCTGTCAAAAATCTGCAAATAGGCAATTTCCGCCACATTGAAGCCTATTGGAACAAACAAATCATTATGCCCATCTCCATTTGGCGTAAAGGCATTGGCAATATAATATTCGCAAAAATCCATAGTTACGGCGTGATATTGCGTGATAGAATCTATACACACATTGTTATAAGTGGCAATTAAAGTTACATTAAACTCTCCTACCCCTGTATAAGCATGTCCTGTATTGGCATTTGCTGCGTTTTGCCAAGTCGTTCCATCTCCAAAATACCAAGTATAAGTATTGGCAAATTCAGAAATATTCGTAAAAAGAACCTGCTCGGCAGGATAGCAATTCTTTGCCGAACTGACCTCAAAATCGGCAATCGGCTGCGCGCGAATCGTAAGGGGCTTTATTATTTTCCCTACACATTCATTCGGATAATCAGTAGCAGACAAAGTAACTTGATAGGTAGAGTCGCCCGTATATATATGTTCTGGCGAAGTGTGCGTAGAATCGCTTGTGCCATCACCAAAATCCCACACAAAGGTATAATTTCCATTTGTCAAATTCTCAAAAGCCGTAAGTTGGTTTTGGCAATTCAAAATAGGGAAGGTAAAAGCAGGTTTTGGCGAAGTTAAAATCTTGATAATATGCTTTATAGAATCATAGCCACATTGATTGGTAGAATACATAGTAACCGCAAAAGTCGTATCTTCCACTGTATAAATATGGGTAGGATTGAGGTCTGAAGAGGTATTTCCATCGCCAAAATCCCAAAAAATCGTGGTAGCCGCAGGAGTAGATGCGTCTTGGAAATGGACAGGCGTACCCGGACAAACTATGTAATTGTCTATCGTAAAAAAGCTATTTATATACGGTGGTACAACTGTAATAGTTTGATAAGCAGTATCTTGTCCGCAATGATTGATAGAAATAAGCCGAATAACAAGGTGCAGAATGGTATCTGGCGCAAAATAAGTATGAAAAACCACCGAATCCATCGTAGTCAAAGGCGGCGTTCCATCACCAAAATCCCAAATAGCTTGCGTGGGCAAACCCGTAGAGCGATTGGTGAAAGTGGCATGAAACGGAGAACATCGAATGTCGGTAGAATCTATGCCAATGTTGGCAAAAGGCAGGGGAAATACGTGAATGGCAGTGTCTGAAAGGGTGGTTCCGCAGAAATTTTCGGCAGAAACAACGATAAAATAAGTTACGATAGAGTCTGTTAGATTGGGATAAATGAGGGTATTTTGCGGCAGAAATCCCACAAAAATATCATTCAAGCCACGTCCAAAATCCCACGAATAGGTAACAGTCGCCTGTGCAGTATCATTTCGGGTCAAATTTACTTGAAGGGGCGGGCAGCCGCTATCTGTACTTGGCGCAAAAATGGCAGGCGAAGGAATTGGTGTAACCACAACGGTTTTGGTGAAAGAATCTATACAACTGCCGACTATGGCAAACATTTCAATGCTATGAATCCCCGCAGTTAAGGGCGCGAAAGGCGGCAAAGGGCTTGCAATGCCATCTATTTCCCATTGAGCCGTAGCAAAAACAGCCGCATTTGTGTTCACTTCTATGACTTCAAACGTGCAAGGTGTGTCATCTAAAAAAGTAAAATCAGCGTGAATAGGAATGTTAGTAACCGTTAATATTGCCGAATCTTTGCAACCTTGTGGCGATTGATAGACATATGTTATAGGCAAAGTTGTGAGATTTGCTGGGAAATTTGGGATTTGCAGAAAACCGTTGTTTGTAACACAATTTGGGCAAGAAGTCGCATACCAATATCCATTTCCACCCGTAGGATTCGCAGTTACAGGCAAGGAAAAACCATTTGCATTTTGGCAAACGGCAGTATCCTGCACCAAAACCGTAATTTCTTGTACTTGTATATGAACAGTATCCCGAGTTTCGCAATTTCCTGCGCCACGAATATAAATAATTTCGTAAAATCCTGTATTTGGAAAGGTATAATTCGCAGGAATCATGCTTCCATTCAGCCACCAATTTCCCGCACCATCATTGGGCTGTGCCAATAAATTGATGCTTGCATTTTGGCATACAAGTGTGTCCGAAACGGCAGGATGTACAATCGTTACAGGTACAGGCCCGAATATAACAATCGTATCTCTGTACGTATAACTACTACAAGTATTGCTAATTGAGGCTTTTATATAGTAGGGACTTCCTGCTTGTAGCATGTTATAGGGAAAAATATTTACAGGATTGCCATTGATTGTATAAGTTGCCAAAGGATAATATTGAGGCTGAGGAGAATACGAAAGTTGCAAACAGGCATCTGCTTGGGGAAGGAAATTTAAAATAGGGGCGTTTTCTACCAAAATATTCAGCGTTTCTACGTCAGCAGGGCAGCCCGGATTATCTGCGGTTAAAGAGATAACATTATTTCCCAAGGTAGAAAAAGTATATATCAGAGAACTATTCATAGTATTGTTATTCCACAAATAAGAAGTTTCATTTTGCGAACAAATGCCATTAAAGGTAGCCGAAGTTCCGAGGCAAACTGTGTCATTCCCTGCATATTGAATACAAGCAGTTACAGGGTTATAAACCGTAAAAGTATCTTTATTTAGCTGATTTCCACAGAGATTCGTAAGAGAAGCACTCACAAAATACGTCCCTGCAATTAAGTTATTATACGGAAAAGGAACATTTGTATTATTGGGTGCGCGTGTAACTACATAAACCGCCCCGATTGTAGCTGGGCTTGGCGTATAATTGAAACCTGCACAAGCGTCTATTTGAGGGTTTAAGGACAAAGAAGGTGCATTTAACACAAAAATATTAATCGTTTCTACCTCAGCAGGGCAGCCCGGATTATCCGCAGTCAAAGAGATTGCATTATTTCCCAAAGTAGAAAAAGTATAAGTGGCAGAACTATTCGTAGTACCATTATTCCACAAATAAGAAGTTTCATTTTGCGAACAAATACCATTAAAAGTAGCCGAAGTTCCGAAGCAAACTGTGTCATTTCCTGCATATTGAATACAAGCCGTTACAGGGTTATAAACTGTAAAAGTATCTTTCTTTAGCTGATTCCCACATAGATTCGTGAGAGAGGCATTTACATAATACGTCCCTGCGATTAAGTTATTATAAGGAAAAGGAACATTTGTATTATTGGGTGCGCGTGTAACTACATAAACCGCCCCGATTGTAGCTGGGCTTGGCGAATAATTGAAACCTGCGCAAGCATCTATTTGAGGGCTTAAGGACAAAGAAGGCGCGTTTAACACAAAAATATTCATCGTTTCTACATCAGGAGAGCAACCCGGATTATCTGCTGTCAAAGTGATAACCGTATTTCCTAAAGTAGAAAAAGTATAAGTTAGAGAACTATTCGTAGTACCATTATTCCACAAATAAGAAGTTTCGTTTTGCGAACAAATGCCATTAAAAGTCGCAGAAGCACCGAGGCAAACTGTGTCATTTCCTGCATATTGAATACAAGCTGTTACAGGTGCGTGAACCACAAAAGTGTCTTTTTTTACCTGATTTCCACAAAGATTTGAGAGAGAAGCATTTACAAAATATGTCCCTGCAATTAGGTTATTATAGGGAAAAGCAACATTTGTATTGGGCGCACGAGTAACAGTATAAACCGCCCCGATTGTAGCAGGACTTGGCGAATAATTGAAACCTGCGCACATATCAGACTGCGTAGTTAGGGACAAAACAGGTGCATTTAAGACAAAAATATTCATCGTTTCTACATCAGCAAGGCAGCCCGGATTATCCGCAGTCAAAGTGATAACTGCATTTCCCAAAGTAGAAAAAGTATAAGTAGCAGAACTATTCGTAGTGCCATTATTCCATAAATAAGAAATTGCATTTTGCGAACAACTCCCATTAAAGGTAGCCGAAGCACCGAGGCAAACTGTATCATTTCCTGCATATTGAATACAAGCTGTTACAGGTGCGTGAACCACAAAAGTATCTTTTTTGAGCTGATTTCCACAGAGATTCGTAAGAGAGGCACTTACAAAATACGTCCCTGCAATTAGGTTATTATAGGGAAAAGGAATATTGGTATTTGGTGCAAGGGTAACTGTATAAACCGCCCCAGGCGTAGCAGGACTTGGCGTATAATTGAAAGGCGCACACATATCAGGCTGCGCAGTTAAAGACAAAAGAGGGGCAGATATAACATTCACTGTAATCGGATTTGCAGAAACAATTGGGCAAGGCGCATTGTTCACATACAAAGTAACTGTATAAGTATTAACTGTTAAAAACTGTATTTGTGGATTCATAGAACCAATAGAAGTTCCACTTACATACTGCCAATTTACCCCATTTGAGCCGGGCGAAACCGCCCAAGAATAGGATAAAGCATTAGTAGAAGCATTGCCCGAAAAAGAGACTATCCCTTGCGCACAAATCGAAGTAGGCGTTGTAGCACTTGCCACAGCCGTAGGAATAGGTTTTACAAAAAAAGTATCTGACTTTGAGACCGTTCCGCAAGCATTCATAGCCGTAACCTTGATAATCTTGGGCGTGAGCGAAGCCGACAAGGTGATAGGCGGCACAAAAGCCACAAAAGTACCGCCAATATATTGCGAATAACTTAGCGTAGCATTTGCATTTCCATTGATATTGACCGAAGGAGAATAGCCTACAATGCTTGTACAAGCATTTTGCTGAGGGTTTATAGAAAGATTTATCGGCGCATCTACTTGTATCGAAATATTATCTTGACTCATAGGACAGGGCGGATTGCTCGCCGTCAAAGTCGCTGTATAAAACCCTGGCACCATAAACTTGATTATCGGATTTGAGGAAGCGGAATTCGTAGGCAATACATATTTCCAATCCACATTCGGCATACCTGGCGAAATCGCCCACAAATAGATGTTCGTATTTTGGGAGGTCGTTCCTATCAAAAAAGCTGTATCTTGATTGCAAATAACAATCGGATTTGGCGTAGCATTTGCCGTAGGCGGGTTTTTGACAACAATATTTTCGGTATGTGTAGCCGTTCCACAAAAATTGTTGTGTGTTACCGTAATTGGATAAGTTCCACCTGTTGCATAACTAAAACAAGGTGGAGTATTTCCATAAAGCGTATTTCCATTTCCGAGTGTCCAAGTAAAGGTCGAACTATTGTCATTGCTTGGACAAAAAGTAGGCGTTACACAAGCGGGGTCTCCTACACAAACTGGCGAAGTTACCGTAAAATCAGCGGTAGGTGCGCGCTTGAACGTAAGGACGATACTGTTATTGTCGGGTAAAGCTGGTGCGACATAGAACCCTTGTACGCCAATAGTATAGCAAACCCCGTTATAAAGGGCAGAGCTACAATTGTAAACACAACCCGTTAAGGCATTAGGTGGGTAAGTGTGCGACAAAGTTAAAGGCTGTCCAGGGTTAATCGTTACAAGCGGCGAACCATCTCCCCAATCCAGCTGTATAGTTGTCCAACTAAGCGTAGGGTTTGGGGTTATGAGAATATCTACAATGTTACTTGTAGCACATCTTATTAGTTGCCCATTTGTAACGGTTACAACAATGGTCTGCGTTTGTGCGTGCAAGCAAGCTAAGTCAAGCAAAAAGAAAGACAAAAAAGTAAGTAAAATAGTTATTTTCATAGCATTGTTAAATTAAGCATACAAAATTATATATTAAAATTGACAGTACAATCATATTTGCTATAAATTACAAAAATTTTTACAGAAAAAATAAAAACCTGCCAATCTATATGCTATAAATCAACAAAATAGTAAACTTATTTTTTGTGATTTTCGAGAATTTCCCTCACTCTCTCTTCCGAAAGTCCTGTTAAATCCGCAATTTCTGTTATTGTTTTCCCTTTTGCATCTAATCGTAATACAAATTCGATTTCTTTTTTATCTTCGCCTTTTTCCATTCCTTTTTCCATTCCTTTTTCCATTCCTTTTTCCATTCCCCTTGCCAATACCTGATTTTCATAGCGCAGCACCCGTACCCACATTTCCGCCTCATCTGTTACATACGTCCAATCTTCGGACGGCAGGTTTTCCTTGCTGATACGGCGCATCATTTCCGCAAAAATCTCATCTTTCTCATAGCCTTCAAATTCGACTTTTGTATTCTTATCATTTTTGGTTTTTTCCGCAAACTCAAACCAACGATAATACTTAGATATTTTGCGGTTTTTGACTATGTTTTTCTGAAAAAGATAAACAAGTTGGTTATGTTGCAAGAAAGTCATTTCCTTCGTTTGGTTGTCTAAGACTTCCAAAACCTTAATTCTCTCTTGCATAATAGACTGAATATCAGGGTTTTTCCACAAAACATCACTTTTTATAAAGTCGGCAAGCATTTGTGGGGTGAGTTGATAGGATACATAATCCTCTGTAAAACCCAACATATCTTCCGCCATCCACACCAAAGTGATGACAGGCTCCAAAGTGCTATAGTCGCGGATTTTACGCTCTTTGCCATCACGCCCAACGAGGCTTTTATAGGGCAGATTCTCTAATTGCAAGGCAGAATTAAGGGAATGATAGATGTAAAAACGCTTTACAATATCGGGTTTATACCATTGCTGCATATCAATTATAACATAATGCCCTTCTATTTTGCAGCGATAATCAAATTCCACCTGCGTAGCGCCATCTGTAATTTTATGCTGAGTAGGAAATTCCGTAATTTCTTCGATTTCTACCCCCAAAAAATCCTCTAAGAATTGCTTGGCAATGCGAAGTTCTGAAAAAACCTTTTTGAAAAACCGGTCGTAGTTGAGTGGAGCGAGATACATATTGAAAATTGAAAATTGAAAATTGAAAATTGAAAAATGAAAAATGCAGTTATACATCTGCGACATCTGCTTTCATCTGCGAAAATCTGCGTGCTGAAAAATGAAAAATTAGTAAACCTTACATATTTTCTGTAACTATCCAGCCTATCTAAAATGCTGATTAATAGCTACTTATAAATAAAAATGATTTCATATTTTCAATAAAAACACAAATAAAACATGGTGTAGGCGCAATTTTAACAGTTCATTAACAAAATTGCATGAATTTTTAACAAAAATTAACAG
>JAYUZN010000983.1:0-2953 GCA_043751755.1 Bacteroidota bacterium
GCATCTTTTAAAGGTGCGCCGCCCTTACCTGATTGGTAATTTATCCCGTTCAAAGGGTAATTCGGGGCAAAATGCGTAAGCCTTAATTCTAATAGCAGAAGGTAAAAAATCTCCCCCTCTCAAAAAAAAAATATATTTTATTTGCACAGTTCAAATATAGTCCTTACCTTTGCAACTCTTTTCAAAAAAGGGGCTATTAGCTCCACCGAAAAGACAAAAAGAACAGAGGCATTATGGCAAAAGAAATACAGTTTCTCGTAAAATTGCAGGTAAAAGGCGGTGCTGCCAATCCTGCTCCTCCGATTGGACCTGCTTTAGGTTCTAAAGGGGTGAATATCATGGAGTTCTGCAAACAATTTAATGCAAGAACGCAAGACAAACCCGGTCAGATATTACCGGTAACCATTACCGTTTATACAGACAAGAGCTTTGAATTTGTGGTAAAAACGCCTCCTGCACCTATTTTGTTGCTGGGA
Organism: Bacteroidota bacterium; assembly: GCA_043751755.1. Taxonomy (GTDB): domain Bacteria; phylum Bacteroidota; class Bacteroidia; order J057; family J057; genus JAAFHL01. The sequence goes on from JAYUZN010000983.1 coordinate 477, forward strand.
GCTGCCAAAATCAAAGCGGGTTCTGCTGAACCTAATCGTAAAAAAGTGGGCAAGGTAACTTGGGCAGACATCGAAAGCATTGCAGAAATCAAAATGCCTGACTTGAACTGTTTTACCAAAGAATCTGCCATGAAAATGGTCGCAGGGACAGCAAGAAGCATGGGACTTACTATAGAAGGTACGTCTCCTTTTGCAAACTAATTCGTTTTTTCAACCGTCACAGCGACTCTCGTTGTGGCTCATTTTATATATTTAATGGGAAAAACAGGAAAAAAGCAAGTAAACGCGCTTAATTCCGTTGACCGCAGCAAATTATACAATTTGGATGCGGCTTGCGACTTGGCAAAACAACTTTCTTATGTGAAATTCAATGCTTCCGTTGATGTACACGTAAGACTCGGCGTTGACCCAAAGCAAGCCAACCAAATGGTTAGGGGTACGGCTGCTCTACCACATGGTACGGGCAAAGAGGTAAGAGTGTTGGTGCTTACCACCCCTGATAAAGAACAAGCTGCGAAGGATGCCGGAGCCGAACATGTAGGGTTAGCTGATTATATCGAGAAAATCCAACAAGGTTGGACAGACATTGACGTAATCATCTGTTCGCCTGATGTGATGGCGCAGGTAGGGAAATTAGGACGTATATTGGGACCCAGAGGCTTGATGCCCAATCCCAAAAGTGGAACGGTAACGCCCGATGTGGCAACCGCCGTAAAAGAAGTGAAAGCAGGTAAAATTGATTTTCGGGTGGATAAAACGGGAATCATTCACACATCTGTCGGCAAAGTTTCTTTTACTACAGAACAATTGGTAGAGAACATCACCGAATTGTTGAATGTGTTGGCGAAAATGAAGCCGCCTACCGCAAAAGGTATCTATTTTAGAGGGATTCATGTCGCTGTAACAATGGGACCAAGTATTAAGATTGAAAAAGCATCTGTTACTGGACTTTAATCTACATTAAAATGACCAAACAAGAAAAAGCAGAACTCGTTAAGGAGTTAGTGGCGCAGTTCCAAGAATATCCCAACTTTTATGTGACGGATACGCAAGGAATGAATGTAACGCAAATCAATAACCTTCGTCGTGCAGCTTTCAATGCTAAAATTCCTATGCGTGTAGTCAAAAACACACTCATCGAAAAAGCATTAGACGCATTGCCCGAAGATTATTCTGCCGCATATCCTGCCCTCAAAAACATCTCCGCCATCTTTTTTACAAATGAGGCGAATTTCAAAGAGGTAGCAAATCTTATCAAAGATTTCCGCAAAAAGAACAAAAAATTAGACAAACCTACCTTAAAAGTAGCTTGTATTGATGCCACTTCTTTTATCGGAGACGACCAAATTGACGTGCTTATCAAACTCAAATCCAAAAAAGATTTGTTGGGCGAAGTCATTGGTTTGCTACAAAGTCCGATAAGCAATGTAATGGGCGCGCTTACCTCTGGTGGGCAAACTATACATGGCTTACTTCAAACGCTGGAGGAAAGAAATTAAGTTGAAAGTTAAGAGTTAAAAGTTAAGAGTTAAAAGTTGATTCTTAATTCTCATTTCTCATTTTCCCCCGTCCGTTTCATGCTAAACAATCAAAAAGTACTCAGCTGCTTCCATACTGATGAGTGTTTTTCTATAGATTTTGTCAAAAGTGCGTAGGTCTTCGTTAGCTACGCCGAAATATATTTCTAACGATATTTTTTCTGGAACAATTTGATAGGTGAAGTTAATAAATGTGAGATACCTATTTCTCATTTTTAATTTCCCATTTCTCATTTCCCACATCAATTTTTCAATTCTCAATTTCCCAATAAAATGGCAGACTTAAAAGCACTTGCAGAAACATTAGTAAATCTTACCGTAAAGGAAGTAAATGAACTTGCAACCATCTTAAAAGATGACTACGGCATTATCCCAGCAGCAGCAGCACCTGTAATGGTCGCAGCAACAGGCGGCGAAGCGAAAGAAGAAGTAGTCGTTCAAACCGAATTTGACGTTGTTTTGACTGACGCAGGTGCAGGTAAATTGAACGTAGTAAAAGTAGTGAAAAACATCACAGGACTTGGCTTGAAAGAAGCTAAAGACTTAGTCGATACCGTTCCTTCTAACATAAAAGAAAAAGTTTCTAAAGAAGAAGCTGAATCTGTAAAAGCACAGCTTGTAGAAGCAGGTGCGACTGTAGAAGTGAAGTAATTTTCACAGCACACTTCCTTCGGAAGCAGTTAAGATAGACCTGAATCTCTCGTTCAGGTCTATCTGTGTCTATTTTGGAAAAGGGTGTTTTTGCACTTGTTTTCCCACTTCAAACCCTTAAATGTTTCTATTACATTGGCACATATTCATAAAACTGAAAGAATTTCTTTCTCAAAAATCGGCAAAATCCTGCCTTATCCTGACTTCTTGGAAGTACAGCTAAGTTCTTTTGCCGAATTCCTGCAAGTGGATACGCCTCCTGAGAAGCGCAAAAATGAAGGGCTTTTT
>JAYUZN010000984.1:0-8408 GCA_043751755.1 Bacteroidota bacterium
AAATAACGCAGCATAGACAAAGCCAGCGTTTTCCCAAAACGGCGCGGACGAGTAACAAGGGTGGCTTGCCCACATTCTTCTACTTCTTTGATAAACAAGGACTTATCCACAAAATAACTCTCGTTTTTGCGAATCTGTTTAAAATCTGACGTACCAATAGCTATGTGTTGTTTCATTATGTCAAGCAATTAAGGCGTAAATATACGCAAATTTATCCACAAAATCCCAGAAAATACAGCTATCTTTGCCCATATTTAGCAAAAACAAACCTTCTTTCATTCATGCGTCATATCTATATTGTTCTATTTCTTTTCCTCCTGCTGCCTGCTTTTTCGCAAATCGTAAACGCGCCTATGCCGGGCTATAATACTGATACAGAAACACTTATATGGCTGCAAAGCAAGCCTTTTGACGCAGATATTCAACTCAAATATCGCAAAAAAGGCAGCACAGACGAAATGAAAAGCACGCCCGTTTTTCATACGGAAAAAAGCAAAGCCTATTCGGTCAAAATCCCGATTCAAAGCCTCATGCCTGCTACAAAATACGAATATCAAGTGTGGCTCAATGGAAAGCTGTTTCCTTTTGCGGATACCCTTAGCTTTTCTACACAACCTTCGGGGCATACAGAATACGATTTTTGTATGGCTACGGGCAGTTGTGCCTGCTTGCGAGATAACAATTCCGTAAGTCCGACCAAGCATTATCAGTCAGGGAGTGGCTATCATATTTTCAAAGCGATTGCCAAACAAAAACCCGATTATATGATGTGGCTCGGCGACAATATTTATGTGAGAAATGGCGAGCATCGCAATACAGACGGCTTCAATTATCGCTATACGCATACTCGTTCTCTGCCACAAATGCAGCCCTTATTGGCTTGTACTCAACACTTTGCGACTTGGGACGACCATGATTATGGCACGAATAATGGGGACATTACTTCGAGTTCGAGAGATGTGGCATTAGAAAGTTTTAATACGTTTTGGGCAAATCCTGCCACGCATCCGCAAGACAAAAAAGGCTTATTTTACCAATATGACATAGCAGATGCCACTTTTTTTATGACTGATGACCGCACTTTTCGCTCACCCGAAACGCAAAAAGACGATAAAGACAAGCATTTTTTGGGGCAGGAACAGTTAGAATGGCTATTGTTAGGATTGGAAAAAAGTCAGGCTAATTTTAAATTTGTGGCAGTCGGTTCGCAGGTGTTGAATAACAATACTTTGCAGGTAAAAGAAGGATATGCTAAAGACTATAACACAGAGTTGCAATACCTGCTTTCTGAAATCAAAAGACGCAAAATAAATGGAGTCATTTTTCTTTCTGGAGACGTGCATCACACGATTTTGAACAAAATGACTTCCGCAGATTTTTATCCTTTATATGACATTACGGTTTCGGCTTTTACCTCTTTTCAAAATCCGGGTCTTGGCACCAAAAACCCGTATAAGGTAAAAGGAACCTTGGTATGGGAGCATAATTTTGCGATGTTGCGTTTTTCGGGAAAAGGGGCAGATAGACAAATGCAGATAGAAATTCGGAATAAATTGGGGATTAAACGCTGGAAAAGGGTGATAAAAGCGAGCGATTTGCGGAAGTAGGTTTTGTTTATTTCACGCAGATTTTCGCAGATGAGGACGCAGATTTTCGCAGATTTAAGAATTGTTCGATGCGCAATACTCTACCCATTTGCGAAAATCTGCGGTTAAATCCGCGTTCATCTGCGAGACCTTCATAAACATTTTTAAACACAAAAAATATGGCAAGTTTCAGCACTTTCAAAACTTTAGTAGAGGCTTTAGTTTATTTTAACATTGCAGAAAAATCAGTCCCTCTTTTTTCAGAAATAAAAATAAAAGTCGAAGTTCCTTTGTTTTTGAAAGAAGAATTGGCTTTTAACATGACAGAAATGCCTTATAATGTTTCTGAAGCAGCGATTTGCGAAATGGTGGTATTTCCGATTTTGAAAACAATATGGAAAAATTTTAAAGAAAAACTGCTGTTATGGAGTCATCAAGGCATTAGCAAGGAGGTAGAAATAAGTGGCATTCCTGATTATATTGTAGCCAAACGCTCTCCTTTGGGGCGAGTGCTGAGTTTGCCGATGTTGGTGATGATACAAGCGAAAAAAGACAATTTTGATGAGGGCTGGGGACAATGTTTAGCACAGATGATTGCCGCACAAAACCTTAACAATCAAGATTATACCATTTATGGAATCGTTACAAATGGCACTTCTTGGGAGTTTGGACAATTAGGTAACCAGACTTTGCTGCGGCATACACAGCCTTTGTCTATAGATGATTTGCCTAAATTGTACAACGTTATATATAATATTTTTGAATATTGTGAAAAACAATTGGAAAGACAATAATTTGTAAAAATAAATTATGCTAACAAAGCTAACCATTCATCATTTCAAGAAATTAGAAAATCTTTCTTTTCCACTTTCTCAATCTGTGGTCATTATTGGACCTAATAATTCAGGGAAATCCACTGTTTTCCAAGCATTGTGTCTGTGGGAAATAGGGGTAATGCATTATTTGCAAGCCTCTTCTGCAAAAAAATTAAACAAAAATAATGCTGTTACCTTAAATCGACAAAATCTGCTAAATAGCCCTATTGCAAATATGCGTTTTTTGTGGAAAGACCAAAAAGTGGCGCATAGTGAGCATGGGAAGAAAATAGACAGAAAAATCGAGATAACATTAGAAGGAGAAGATGCTGGCAAAATATGGGAATGTAAAGCGGAATTTTATTACTACAATGAAGAATCTTTTAGTTGCAAAATCGTGTCCGGATTGGCAGAAATGGAAGCATTGTATCAACATGAAAAAGGCATTCATTTTGGTTTTTTGCAAGCTATGTCAGGCATCACGTCCTTAGAAGACAAATTGCCAAAAGGGGCGATTGACAGGCGTTTGGGCGAAGGAAAAACTGCGGAAGTCTTGAGAAATATTTGTTACGAAGTGCTTTATCCTGAGCATATTGCAAGGCAAAATGCAACGAATACCGCTCAAAATTGGGCAGATATTTGCAAAGCCATGAAGCAAATGTTTGGCGCAAATTTGCAAAAACCAGAGTATATAAAAATAAATGGAACAATAGAATTAGCCTACTTAGAAAATGGGATTCGCTACGATATTGCGTCAGGTGGACGCGGGTTTCAGCAGACTTTGCTGTTATTGGCATACATGTTTGCGAATCCACATACAATTTTGCTCTTAGATGAGCCTGATGCGCATTTGGAAGTGATTCGACAAAGAGAGATTTTCCAATTAGTAAATCATTTTGCTGAACAAACAAATTCACAAATTATCATTGCGTCTCATTCTGAAATTGTGTTAGAAGAAGCGGCAGAAGCCTCAAAAGTGATAGCACTTATTGAGAATCAATCCTACGAATTAAATATAGCAACTCCTTCAAAATCAATTCAATATATAAAGAAAACGCTTACAGAAATCGGCTGGGAGAAATTGTATTTAGCCAAACTCAAAAAACATATTTTATTTTTAGAAGGCTCAACAGATTTGCAAATGCTCTTAGCTTTTGCGCATAAATTGCAACACCCTGTAGAGTCTTTGTTACGTTTTGCAAATGTGGAATATACAGCAGATAATGTCCCAAATACGGCTGTTAAAAAGTATGAAATTTTGAAAGAATTTTTCCCCGAATTGAAAGGTTTGGCTTTACTTGATAATATAAATAAGCAGTTAGAAAATGTGAAATCGCTAAAAGTGCTATGTTGGCAAAAACGAGAATTGGAAAATTATTTTGCAAAACCTGCCCTTCTCGTGAGATATGCAAGTTCTTTAACCCACAAATATCCGCACATAAAGGCAGAAGAATTGACAAAAATAATGCAGGAAAGCATTAACAATTTCACGACTCCTGCTTATTTGAATGACCTAAATCATACTTGGTGGGATACGGCAAAGGTAAGTGAGGATTGGTTTGAGGTTATTTTTTCCGAATTTTATAGCAAAATAACAGTAGCCGAATCGCTTTCCAAAAACTATAAAAAAGACTTTTATCAACTTATTCATTTATTGGAAAAAGAAGAAATAAGTCCTGAAATCAGCGAAAAATTAGACCATATTTTTCAGATATTAAAATAAAACATGAAATTAACACAACAATATTCTGAAAAAAAATCCCTCCTTTGTGTGGGATTAGATACAGACATTCACAAGATTCCTGCCTTTCTCTTGGATTACGCCAATCCCATGTTAGAATTTAATCGGAGAATAATTGAAGCTACGAAAAAATATGCGATTGCTTATAAAATAAACACCGCTTTTTATGAGTGTATGGGAACAAAAGGCTGGGAAACGATGGCAGAAACCCTGTCTTTAATTCCTGCGGATATTTTTACGATTGCAGATGCAAAACGGGGCGACATTGGCAATACTTCGACCATGTATGCCAAAACTTTTTTTGAAACCATGAACTTTGACAGCATCACCGTTGCGCCGTATATGGGGGAGGATTCCGTCAAGCCTTTTTTAGCCTATCCTGACAAAATGGTTTTTTTGCTTGCCCTCACTTCTAACACAGGCGCGCAAGATTTTCAGTGGTTGCAAGACAAAGGAAAAACACTATATCAACAGGTCATTTCTACTTCGCAAACGTGGGCTGCCGATTCTGTGGGCGAATTAGGCTATGTAGTAGGCGCAACAAAAGCCGATTATATTGGCGAAATAAGAGAAATGTGTCCTGATTCATGGCTGCTTGTGCCAGGCGTAGGAGCGCAAGGAGGCGATTTGCAAGCTGTGTTAAAAGCAGGAAAAACAAAAATAGGAGGCTTACTCATCAACGCAAGTCGTTCTATTATTTATGCAGGAAAAGGGGAAGATTTTGCCGAAAAAGCGGAGGCAGAAGCAAGGAAAATGTGGGAGGAAATAAACCTAATTATTTAGCTAAGAAACCACTTCGAGGGGCTATCGCCCACTCGAAGGGTTGCATAACTAAATAATTATTATAACATAATAATACTATGCGAGAAAGACGACTTACCGCTTTTTATATAGATGCCCTTGCGAGTGGCTTGTTGGTCAATATCCTGATTTTGCTATTGGGCGAGATAGGCTGGTACATAGGCGTACCGCTCAACATAGCCTATATGCTCCTGCGAGATGCTCTCCCGAATGGGCAAAGTCTTGGCAAAAAAATAGTGAAATTACAAGTAATTGACAATCAAGGGCAAAGCCTGTCTGGACAAATGGGAAAAGCCTGTTTACGCAGCTTCCCCCTCATTCCCCCTATGTGGCTTATAGAAGCGATTCGGCTTGTGTTGAACAAAAAACGCTACGGGGATATGTGGGCAGAAACAAGTGTGAGAAAGGTATAATTGGAAATCGATTAGCGTTACAGGGTGGCGCAACTTGCCCTTATTTCCCTTGTAAGCACGAGTTTACCATAATCTAAACATATATTTTAGACATATCTTATTGATTATGATAAACTTATATTAACTTTCAACTTTCAACTTTCAACTACTTATCTCTTTTTGTAGGTTCAGATTTCGCAGCAAAGGAGCTATTTTTCCTGCCACTAACACCACCAAAACCGTCATTCCTCCGCCAAAAATGACTGAAGGCACTAAGCCCATTAATTTTGCCATAGCTCCCGACTCAAAAGCCCCTAATTCATTGGAAGAACTAATGAAAATGCTGCTCACTGCCCCAACTCTGCCCCGCATTTCGTCTGGAGTATAAAGTTGCAAAATCGTGCTTCGAATGACGACACTCACATTGTCGAACATGCCTGTGAGTGCCAACAAAATGAAGGATAAAACAAAGTTTTGGGACAAAGCAAAACCAATTGTACATAGCCCAAATGCGCCTACACATATCAGCAAATTGCGCCCTGCATGGGTAAGGACGGGGCGAAATATCATAAATATAGCTGCCAGCAAAGCTCCTACAGCGGGAGCCATACGCAGTAAACCCAAGCCTTTTACGCCCGTATGCAGCACATCTTCGGCAAAAATGGGCAACAAAGCTACTGCGCCGCCAAACAAAACGGCAAACATATCCATCGCCATTGCCCCTAACATGATTTGATGCGAAAAGACAAATTTAAGCCCTGCGGAAAGGCGGGTAGATAGTTTTTCGCCTACAATTCGGGGAGGCATTGGCTGCGCAGGCACAGTCCAAAATAGCAATAAGCCTAAAAATCCCAAAATTCCGACTACCAAATACGTCAGAGAAGCCTGTCCGTAGGCATATAACCATGCGCCCAAAACGGGTCCTCCTACTGCGCTTGCGTGCCATACTACACTACTTATGGTGGCAGAATTGCCATATTGGTCTTGCGGAACGAGTTGTGCCATAAATGCAGATTGCGCAGGAGCGAGAAAACCGCGTGCAATGCCTGTTACAAAAATGATGGCAAAAATGGGGAAAACGCCTACATTTTGCAGGATTTCGGCAAAATAAGTGCTTAATACCCACAAAGCTACGGCGCACAAAAGGTATAAGGAAACGGAGGCAAGCATTATTTTTTTTCGGCTAATAATGTCCGCAATATGTCCGCCAAAAAGGGCGACTAACACAAAAGGAATGACTTCTGCTAATCCTATTGCGCCTAATGCGAGGCTGTCTTTCGTGTATTCATATACCTGCCATGCCACAATTGTCCCCATCATATTGACGGCAAAAGTGAAAAAAAGGCGTGCAAAAATGAAATTGCGAAAGTTGGTAATATTCAGAACTTTTATAGCAGACATTATGTAGGAATAACTAAGGACTACCCTTTTCCATATAAATAATTGTAATCTTTCAATACTAACTCCAAAAACTGATAATTGTTAAGATTGGATTTTACGCCTGCAACTTCTTTGATTTTGCGCGCAAGCCTATCGATGATTTCGGGATTGTTTGCCCTATTTCCTGCGGCTAATACCTCTTGCAAAATAGCGAGGTCTTTGTCGGAAAGTAGCTGCACTTCGGTAAAAGTAGGCACATAATTTTCGTCCAAATCCCGAAAAATGGTGTCATCAAAATGCGTTACCAATTCCAATTTCACTACGGTTGTACCTGCCACCATATCGCCAATCCGTTGCCCCCGTTTATTCATAGAAGTAGTAACAAAAGCAATCAAACCTCCCATCAAAACGGTGTCTATTGCGCCAAATACCCACCGCAAAAAATAATCTGTAAAGGCAGGTGCAGAACCGTCTTGCCGAATGACGCGCATTTTGCGGAGTTTTTTGCCGATTGTTTGCCCCCCAAAAGCCACTTCTGTAACAAGGCTATACAAAGTTGCAGGCAAACTCAGCAAAATCCAAGTGCCTGTAGAGGCATCTACACCCGTTTGGTCAAGCAAATAATTGAGCAAAATTAAATAGCCGCCTTGAATCAATCTATCAATCAAAAAAGCCACTGTCCTATCGCCTGGCGTAGCAATTGGATATTCGAGTTCTATATTTTGAGTCGTAGGTATGGAAATGGTACGCATCGAGGGAAATTGAGAAATGAAAATTGAGAAATAACTGTTCTCCGCTTCGAGTATGGAAGCGGACGCTTCAAGAAGCTGCCACAAGCGGACGCTTGCGGCAGCTATCCCGATAAATCACAGCTAACTGTTCACAGCTAACTGCTTTCATCTGCGTTATCTGCTTTCATCTGCGAAAATCTGCGTGCCTAACTGCCCGTCTTTGATATGTAGCACCCTATCCGAAATAGCTGCCAGATTTTCATTGTGCGTAGCAATGAGAAAAGAAACGCCCATTTCTCGCGACAATTCAAAGAAAAGCTTATACAAAGATTCGCTATTTATCGTGTCCAAATTGCCCGTAGGCTCATCTGCAAGCACCAATTTCGGCTGATTCATCAAAGCCCTTGCCACGCTTATCCGTTGTTGCTCCCCGCCCGAAAGTTGCGAAGGTTTGTGCGTATATCTGTGACTTAACCCCAATTTATCCAACAATTCTTTCGCCTGAACTTCTGCCACTTGCGGCGGAATCCCAGCAATAAAGGCGGGCATACACACATTTTCTAAGGCAGTAAATTCGGGCAATAAATGGTGAAATTGGAAAATAAAGCCTAATTTTTGGTTACGAAAATGGGCTTGTTGTGCGGCAGAAAGGCTACGAATATTTTTTTCCTCAAAAAAAATCTCTCCTGTATCTGCCGTATCCAAAGTGCCTAATATTTGCAACAAAGTACTTTTCCCCGCGCCCGAGCTGCCTACGAGTGCCACAACTTCTCCTGCCACAAGCGACAGACTTACGCCTTTTAGCACCTCTACTGCCCCGTAAGATTTTTGGATATTATTTGCTTTCAGCATAGATAAAATAGAAACGTTGTGCGGTTTTTCAAACCAAACGAAAGAATAAAACGCTTTGTGTAGCAGTTTAAAAAACCGCACAACCATAGCGCAAATATAGGAATAGTTTT
>JAYUZN010000985.1:0-1589 GCA_043751755.1 Bacteroidota bacterium
CTATACCATTTCTGCTACCTATGTAGATTTTGCCATTAGGAGCTAACCCAGGATTATAGAAATTGGCTGCGTAGTTACCTATCATAAAGCCGTCTGAAATTGCTACACATTGTTTTGAAGCAGCCACATCACTTGCCGTTAAGTCGTACTGAAATAGGCTGTCTATTGCCATTTTGTACAAGACTTGAGAGTTAGGAGAAATAATAATACTTCCTATTGTGAACTTGAAAGGAATGATAGTGGGGTTGGACGAAAACAAGCCCGTACACCTATCAAAATCTATTATTTTGATGCCATAATTGAATGCATCATGGATATACTTCGTGCCATCTGGAGTAAATTGTGCAAAACCAAACGTTTCTAATGTGGGGGTAGCGGCATTGCCTGGTTTCTGGATAACAGGACCAGAAAACCCTGAAGGGTCTAATAGATAGGTATAATACTCATTACTCATAAACTTATTGAACACAATCCACCAATCTCGCCCATTTGCATGTCGAACTGCTGCCATAGTGCCAAGGGTAGTAGTATCGTTTTGGAAAACTTGATTTTGAATAGCCACATCCCCCAACCCATTTTCCATATCCATATCTATGAGAGAATAATAGTGCCACATGACATACACATAGCTTAGAATAGTATCTCCTTGAAGATATGGATGTAAGAGATAATATTGTTTGGGATTGCTTGGGGAGCGTAAGGCACATAAAGTATTAGGGAATGTATAGCCTACTTCTTTTATGTCATTAAGGGTGTGATGTATAGGCATATCGTTTCCATGAGGCATAGTGTCATAATTTGTATTACATATTACTATTCCATTAGTATAAAATAATAGATTAGATAGCGTGTCTGAGAATGATGCTGTTCCTATAAACCCACCTATTATGCGATGCTCGTTTTCCAGATTGAAAGTATCGCCTATAAAAGACATTTTTACCCCATTCGTTCCAGGGGCACCTGCTCCATACCCCAAAAACCAAGGGTTGTCTTGAGCTATTCCAAAAAACAAATACAAAAAACAGATATATATACAGATAATATTTTTCATAATAGACAAAAATAAGCGTAGTGATGTATTAAGGACATAAAATGTCCTTAATACATCACTACTGGTAAAAAACTATTCAATAATAATACGTAATGTGGTTAAGCCTTTTAGCACATATACGCCTGAAGGCAAATTGCTAACACTTACTTCTATTTTCCCATCTTCTGAAAGGAGAATCGTTTTCACATTTTGTCCCCATACATTTACTAAGGCATAGGTTAAGCCTTTGTATTCTGGGCTATATTCTATACTAAAAGAGCCACTTGCTGGATTAGGATAGGTAAAGAAATGATTTCCTGTTGCCACTTCTGCTTTTGGCGTATTCCCTTGCCTCCAATTGATATTCACATTCCAACAAGCCTCATAATCATCATATACAATCGTATCATTGACTATGCTATACATAGCTCTTGCCCGATATACAGCAGTGCCCCCCGCAGAAGCTAATCTTGCAACAGAAATTTACGAGGAGTTATTAATATGAAATCCGAAAGAAACGAATTGTAAATCATATATTGCTTTCGCCATTTTTTTATTT
>JAYUZN010000986.1:0-1543 GCA_043751755.1 Bacteroidota bacterium
TATATAAATGAAGAAACTTCCGACCGACCTGGCAAGCCTTATGGAGGTGATTATCAGATATTTGATGCCATTTACCAACAAAAACCTGACCTCATGATGTGGCTCGGCGACAATGTATATTTGCGCGAAACGGATTGGTACAGCCGTACAGGTATGCGCTATCGTTATACACACAGCCGTTCTATCCCCGAAATGCAGCCACTTTTGGGCAATAGCATCAACCTCGCTATATGGGACGACCACGACTACGGACCCAATGACAGCGACCGTTCTTACGCCCGCAAAGATGATGTGTTAGAAGTGTTCAAAGACTTTTGGGCGAATCCGAGCTATGGCGTAAATGGGCAAGGCGGTACTACTTCTTTTTATGAATGGAATGATATTCAGTTCTTTATGTTAGATGATAGGTGGTTTCGTTCTCCCAATGAGTTGAAAACGGAGGAAAGAGATTTTTTGGGCAAACAGCAAGTAGATTGGCTGATAGAGTCGCTTGTTGCCTCAAAAGCTACGTTTAAATTTGTATGTGTGGGCGGGCAGGTCTTAAATCCTGTGCAAAAATATGAAATGATGGCAAATATTGCGCCAAAAGAAAGGGAATATTTGCTCAATCGTATAGTTGGCGAAGAACTCAAAAATGTCATTTTTCTCACAGGCGACCGTCATCACAGCGAGTTTTCTATGACCGAAATCAAAGGCATCAAAATCTACGATTGGACGGTTTCGCCGCTTACTTCGAGTACGCACACTGCTTCAGATGAGGCAAATACCTTGCGAGTCGCAGGTTCGTATATAGGAGATAGGAATTTTGGAATCATGGAAGTTACAGGTACAAGAAAAGAACGAAAATTGAACTTGAAATTGTTGGGGAGTGATGGGAAGGAGCTGTGGAAGTATGAAATTCAGTGATTTTTTGGCACGCAGATAGGCGCAGATGAAAGCAGATTTCCGCAGATTAAGAAATGGGCTATAGTTAAGTTTGCAGCTATCATTTACATTTATTCAAAGGACTTACACAATATAGCCACGAATTTCACGAATTAGGGCTGTTAATTCGTGAAAAATCGTATAATTCGTGGCAAAATTTTTAACAAATCATGAAAAAAACAATACATTTCCTTATATTAACCTGCCTCATTTCCGCACTTTTCTCACAAGGAAACGTAGGAATTGGCACAGCTTCGCCCAATCCCAAAGCTAAATTGGAGATTTTTGCCACAGATGCGGGGCTGCTCATTCCCCGCCTCACTACGGCACAACGCCTCGCCTTGGCAATGATTTCTACAGACGAGGGTTTGATGGTCTATGACCTTACGCAAAACCGTTTTTTCTATTGGAACAATACAAGTTGGGAGCCTTTTCCAGATACAGATTGGATTATTGTAGGAAATGACCAATATTCGGGCGTTCCTAACAATGTCGGAATCGGCACACCTACCCCACAAGCCAAATTACACACCGTAGGAACCTTGCGTTTTGAGGCTTTGCTGGCAGGGTTGGATAGCAATGTACTTGTTATAGATGCAAATGGAAACGTTTCGAGCCG
>JAYUZN010000987.1:0-1785 GCA_043751755.1 Bacteroidota bacterium
TGCCCAAGGAATGATAAAGGCAGATTTCATTAAAACGGTACTTACCACATTTCCTGCCCCCATTCCCAACAAAATGCCTATAATACCGCCAATTTGACAGATTAAAATGGCTTCCCACAAAAACTGAAACATAATATTTTGGCGAGTTGCCCCCAATGCCTTGCGAATCCCAATCTCTTTTGTTCTGTCTGTAACCGAAACAAGCATCACATTTAACAAAGCAATAGAGGCTCCAAACAGCGTAATTATGGCTATCAACGTAGCCGAAACGGTCAGCAAACGCAGATTGTCCATCAATTCTGTAACAAAAGAGTCGCTGCGCGCGATTTCAAAATTGTCGTTCTGCTCCAAAGAAAGTTTGCGAATAGGACGAAAAATGCCTTTTGCCTCCTCCATGAGATAGTCCATGATTTCGGGGCGGCTGACAAAGACATTTATCGAAAAAGAGCGACCTGTTATGCCTTTTGAGGGAAAATCTGCCCGCACCGTTTCCAAAGGAATCAGCACAATTTTGTCGCCGCCCATGCTACCACTTGTCCCAATTTCTGAAAGCACGCCAATCACTTTGTAAATATGGTTGTCCACATTTATTTTTTCGCCAATAGGTGAGCCATACGGAAACAAAGTTTTTTTGATTTCAGAACCAATTACAATAACTTTTGCGCCCCCCACCAATTCATCTTCCGAAAAATTACGCCCCTCGTCTATGTCATAGCGAAAAACTTTGAGATAATTTTCATCTGTACCAATAATTTGAATGTTAGGATTTGTTTTTTGGCTTCCATGTTTCACAGTTCCAGCAAAATTGCCCGAACCTGTGAGGCTTACAATCGCCTTATCGCCAAATTTTTCCTTAAAATTCATTGCTTCCTCAAAAGTTATGGGAGGAGATTTGATGCCTTGACTACCTGCTCCGCCACGTCTTGCGCCAGAAGCATTGTTCAAAACACGAAAGGTATTTGTTCCCAAAGAAGAGAAACTATTTGATAACCAGTATTTTACGCCATCAATCGAAGTCAAAACCCCGACCAAAGAGGTAATGCCAAGTGCAATTATAAACATGGTAACGCCAGCCCTGACAAGGTTAGTACGGACGGCTTCCAAGGATTGAAAAAATATATTGAACATGGGATATGGTTTGCTTTTGTGCAGATTTTCGGAGATTTAATTGTATTTGTCTCAAATATAACAGATTTATTACGCAAAAGCTGCTTTTATCCCACGTAGGAAATAGAAATAAATCTGTATCTTTGTACTTTCATTCCATTTATCGCATAGAGTATGAAATATCCGATTGGTATTCAGACATTTGCCAAAATCATTGATACAGGCTGTGTTTATATAGATAAAACAAAATCCATTGAAAAATTGATGAATTCAGGGGGGCAGATTTACTTTCTCTCTCGCCCCCGTCGTTTTGGTAAATCCTTGTTATTAAGTACTTTATCCAGTCTTTTTCAAGGAAAAAAAGACTTATTCAAGGGCTTGTATATAGAAGATAAAATCGAATGGAAAAGCTATCCTGTGGCACATCTTTCGCTCAATACTGTGGGAATTTTAGATGATTTGGAGCAGGGGCTACACACTATTATGGAAATGGCGGCAGATAAATATGAGGTAAAGTTGATGCGTACAAGTGTAGGTGACAAATTGAAAGAACTTATTGAAAAATTAGCCAAAATAGGTCCCGTTGTGTTGCTGATAGATGAGTATGACAAGCCTTTGATTAGCCAAATTGAACATCCCGAAATGCTTGAAAAGCACAGAGTTATCCTCAAATCATTT
>JAYUZN010000988.1:0-2455 GCA_043751755.1 Bacteroidota bacterium
CTATAACGATATTCTTCTTTCGACATTGGGGGGTGAATGGGAAAACGGAATTTGGCATTTGCCAACTGTTCATCACTCACTTCTTCGGCAGCTACGGACTTCAACGTGTCAATCCAAGCATAGCCTACCCCGTCTGAAAACTGCTCTTTTTGTCGCCAAGCAATGCTCTCAGGCAGATAATCTTCAAATGCCTTGCGCAAAATCCATTTCTCCATTTTGCCATTTCCAGCCATTTTATCGGCAGGATTTAAGCGCATTGCCACGTCCATAAATTCTTTGTCCAAGAACGGAACTCGCCCTTCAATGCCCCAAGCGGCTAAGGATTTATTGGCACGCAAGCAGTCATAAAGATGCAATTTCTCCAATTTTCGTACCGTTTCTTCATGAAAAGCCTGTGGATTTGGGGCTTTGTGAAAATACAAATAGCCTCCAAAAATTTCATCAGCTCCTTCGCCCGAAAGCACCATTTTGATGCCCATAGACTTGATAACGCGCGCCAACAAATACATAGGCGTAGAAGCCCGAATCGTGGTTACGTCATACGTTTCCAAATGATAAATGACATCTCTTATCGCATCTAAGCCTTCTTGCAAGGTAAAATTTATTTCATGATGCACAGAACCAATGTGTTCCGCAGCTTTGCGGGCTGCTACCAAGTCGGGCGAACCGACCAAACCCACCGCAAAAGAGTGTAATTGTGGATACCAAGCCTGCTGCGTGTCGTCCGATTCTATGCGTTTTGCAGCGAATTTTTTGGTAACAGCCGAGATTATCGAAGAATCTAATCCGCCAGAAAGGAGTACTCCATACGGAACATCTGACATTAATTGGCGATGTACAGCTTCTTCTAAAGCCTTACGCAGCAATGTTATATCTGATATATTATCTTTAACTTGTTCATATTCCGTCCATTCTCGCTTGTACCAAGGCTTCATTTCCTGCCCTTCTTTGCTGTAAATATAATGCCCTGGCAAAAAAGTTTCGATTTTGTTGCAAACGCCTTCAAGGGCTTTCAATTCGGAAGCGACATAGAAGTTGCCCAAAGTGTCCCAACCTATATACAAAGGAATAATGCCCAAATGGTCGCGGGCAATGAGGTAGCAATCGTTTTCCTTATCGTACAAGGCAAATGCAAAAATCCCATTCAAATCTTCGAGAAAATGAATACCTTTTTTTCGATACAATGCCAATATAACTTCGCAATCGGAATGGGTAAGAAACTCATAATCAGGAGTATAGGCAGTTTTCAGGCTTTGATGATTGTAAATTTCTCCATTTACGGCAAGTACCAAATTTTTGTCTTTGCTATACAAAGGTTGCCCACCTGATTGCGGGTCCACGATTGCCAATCTTTCATGGGCAAAAATCACTTTTTCATCACTATATACGCCTGACCAATCGGGTCCCCGATGACGGATTTTTTTGGACATTTCTAAGACTTTGGGTCTAAGGTCTTTGGTGCTGCTTGTCAAAGCAAATAAGCCAATGATTCCACACATAAATAATTGAGAATTGAAAATTGAGAATTGAAAATTAGCATAAATATTGCTTACTGCATCAATATTGGTTTCAATATGTCTGCCATTTTTCGTTCTTTTGTCCCTACGGGACACGAAAACAGGTAAAAAATGATGGCATACATGTTGCTGTTTAGTTTATTTCTAAACGGTTTTTAATATAAAGTTCATTGTTTTTTGCAAAAAAAATGATAAATTGATATAAAAAATGGCACAAAAGTAACAAATTATTATTTACATACCAATATTTATTGTTTTTATATCAAAACAGAGGTGGAGGAAGTAGGGAAAAAGGCCTATTTTTTTACGGCAAAAGTAACAGACACAGCTGAAAATGTGGTGGGGGAAGTGGAAAAAGAGGTGTATATTAAAAAAGTGAACAGGGTGGCACGCTGGCAGCGTTACCCCCTGTTCACTTTTTTGAAAAAAACTATTCCTTCACAAATTTCACCACAGCCGCTTTTCCTTGCATATCTTCAATATACAAAGCATACACCCCTGTCGTCAAACCTAAAAGGGAAATATGCCAATTTGTGCCTTGTTGCGAAGCAGAAAGGCTTGTTTTTTGCCCAAGAGAATTGATAGCCGCAAAATGCAAAGGGCTTGTATCGCTGTTTTCTACTATGATTTCTGTTTTTGCAGGATTGGGATAAAGCGCAAATTGCTGCGCAAAACTCTCCTCTATGCCCACTACAACCGCATACGCCACAAGGCTCAAATCTCTTTGCGAAGTTGCGCCCCACGAGCCGCCGCCTACATACAAGTTTCCCCCAGAAACACTGATAACCGTAGGCACGTCCGTACTGTCGCCTGTGCCATTGTACATGGCAGAAGTGGCAAAAGTCCCATCTGTTTGATAGACCAATGTTAGAAAGTCCGTATTTGTGTTTATAAGGCTGCCATTTTCGCTTTGCGCCGCAATAAAAATCGTGTTATTC
>JAYUZN010000989.1:0-8063 GCA_043751755.1 Bacteroidota bacterium
TTTATAGCCGTACACAAAAAATCATATTTGTAAGTTAAAAAAAAAGTCGAAAGACTTTGTAAAGAAGTGAGAAATACATGTCCTATTTTTTAAGCAAAATAGGAGTAGTTTAAGCCCAAATTTGAAATCAGATAGTTTATTGATTCTATCAATTCTATAAACTTGTGCTAAATTCTGTCCATATTTTTTAGCGGCTTTGCCTATTGCAAAAGCGAAGAGAAAAGCCAAAGAGACGACTATTAAGAGATTGTGTATTCTATATGGGTCGGATATTTTCACTTTATGGATATTAAAGCCATTGGATTTAAAGTCTTTAAATAAAGTTTCAATTGCGAATCGTTTTTTGTAATATTTACACGCCATTTTAACTACTTCCATGTTGGTTATCAATGGAATAGGGTCTTTATAGTTTCGTCCTTTCCATAAAATAGCATGACTATTGTTTACGCCAAATAAGACAAAACCGCATTCCAAATAAGGATCTATTGGCACTTGCGAGATAGGAAAAGTGTCCCCCATATGGCTTACTTTTCGGTCTAAAGAGGTACGAAGTACATAGTCCCATTTCTGCAATTCAATAAATGCAACCCACGCTTTCCCATCAAATTCGCCATCGCCCAAAATGATTACTCGCTCTTTTATCCCTATCTCCTTGAGGATATTGGATAAGGCAGACAGTAAATCTATGTGCATTTGTTCGGGAAAATGCCCTTTTTTCCCCGAACGACTTACCCAAATTATGGGGATTGAACGCTTCCCCCAAACAAGGCTTATCATTAAGGTTACGCAATTTGCGCCCGTCTCACTCCCATCTATCACAAAAATTAATTCCTTTTTCTGCTTGGCTACTTTTTCGATAAAACCAACAATAAAGGGCTGATAATGAGCCGTATAATCCGTCCATTTACTCATCAACCAACGCTTTGCTTGCTTTAAGCGACTCTCTTTTTCCCGTTTTAGGTCACCCTCTTCTGGAAAATGAAGCCCTTGACTTTCCAAGGAACAATTCTCACCAGCTATAGTGCTGTAAATCATACCTATCAAAATCATCAAACGCTTATATTCATGCCCCTCGGGAATATAATTAAAATGGCACAGAATACTTTTTTTTATATCTTTGTATAAATTTTTCATGGGAGAGATTAAACTTAGAATTTCGCACTTCAAATTTAGCTCTCCCTTTTTTATTTTCCAAACTTTTCCTAAAATAATAGTCTGATTTTTAAATAGTTAACTTTTTCCGTCTTGCGCAAGCTTTTTTTTCACTTTGTTGCGCTTTTTTGTGTACGGCTATAAAGTCTTCTATTACAAAGTCGTCAAAATGGACATCTTGGTAAACCAAAATCCTGTAATTATCCTCATCGGTAATGAATTTCATACCAGTAATAAAAAAACAAAAAACAATTTATTTTTTACATTTCATAGTGCTATATGCACGAAATGTTTGTACAAAAGGAGGTTCTCTTTCCCTTTTTGTATTGTAATTTGGTGATTATGAATTTTTTGCGAATTTTCTCGCATCATTTTTTGATATTCAGAATTGGCTTTTATAGGATATTTTTCTCCATCATTGACACTCATTTCAGGTAAATCGCTAATAGCTTCAAAAGAAGTTATGACATTTTCTATGGTTTTTGGGGGAAATTCGAAGCTTTTGCCATTCAATAAACCCACAAAAACAGCTCTTTTTCTATTTTGAGGTACACCATAATCTGCTGAAAGCATCACTTTTGAAGATATTTTATATCCCAATTGTTCAAAATCTGCCATGATTTGCTTTTTCACTTCTCCATTATCCATAGACATAATATTAGGCACATTTTCCATCACAAAAGCTTTTGGCTTAAAATAGGATACAAAAGTAACAAAATTTTTATACAATTTATTCCTATCATCATTAATTTCTCTTTTTCCTGCAATAGAAAATCCTTGGCATGGAGGACCTCCTACAATAACATCTACAGCTTTAATATTATATTTTTCTGCGACATATTTAGCCGTAAGTGTTTGTAAATCACCTAATAAAATTTGGGCATTCTTGTGATTAGCCTCAAAAGTTTTTAATGCATCAGCCCAATTATCAATCCCAAGTGCCACTTCATAATTTGCCATTTCAAAGCCTAATGATAAACCACCGCAGCCCGAAAATAAATCAAGTACCATATTATTCATAATAGATGTGTTTCTCTGGAAAAGAGACAAAATATATGCCGCAAAGGTAAGCAATTATATTTCATACCAAACAAATATTTTTAGCTTTATGTATTTAATTGCAATAAAAAGACAGAAAAATACATTTTTTAGCTTAAATTTTACGAACCTCTCCGAAACTTTCTCCGTTTCTGACCAAACTTTGTCCAAAACCTTTGAAATAGACATTCAAAACCCGATAGCAAATAGCCTTTCTGCGCAAGTCGTAGCCTATCCTTCGTTGGTTGGGAGTATTTTGGCAGGCTTAGCAGGTATTTTGCGTGAGCCGCATGGCTGTTTTGAACAGACAACAAGTGCCACATTTCCCAATATTTTGGTCTTGCAACTCATGCGCGAAAACCAAGTTTACAAGCCCGAAATCGAGCAAAAAGCCCTGTCCATGATAGATGCAGGCTACAAAAGGCTCATTTCTTTTGAATGTAAAACGGGTGGTTTTGAGTGGTTTGGGCAAGACCCTGGACACGAAGGTTTGACGGCTTATGGTTTGTTAGAGTTTGCAGAAATGCAGAAAGTATATGGAAATGTGGACAAAGAAATGATAGCAAGAACCACAAAATGGCTGCATGAACGCACTGATGGCAATGGCAATTTTGTGCTAAATATGAAGGCGGTTGATGGGTTTAGCAAGGCAAACAAAGGCGTAATAGACCCTTTTGTGATATATGCCATGAGTGAAATCGGAGATAAAGGCTTTGAAAAGGAGCTTAGGACTTGTTATTCGGCAGCAATGAAGGAAAATCACCCGTATATGGCAGGCTTAGTAGCAAATTCCTTGTTGAATTATGGTAAAAAGGAGGAAGCAGCCCTGATTTTGGCAAAAATGTGGCATGATTTACAGCCTTTCGACAATGAAAACACTTATACAGCCTGTGGTTCTTCGGGAAAAGGCTATAAAGTGGAGGCTTACTCCTTAGCTATGATGGCTTTTTTGAAAAATGAGTCCTTAGAAAGTGAAAAAATCCAAACTTGCTTGCAATATCTCATACAAGCCCGTTTGGGAAATGGGCATTTTGGCAATGCAAGTGCGACTGTTATGGCTTTGCGGGCTTTGATTGCCTATCAGCAGAAATACAAGCCTGTAGTCCCTGCAAATGGCGTGATGAATTTGTATGTAGATGGGCAAAAAACGAGCAGCAAAACCTTTCAAACGCAGACGGGGCAAAGCATTGTGCTGAATGATTTTGGAAAGGCTTTGTCGCAAGGAAAACATACAATTCGCCTTGAATTTGAAGGCATTTCTGCGGCGATTCCTGTTACTTTTTCGGCAAAATGGGCAAAAATAAGCCCTCCTTCTGCGGAAAAATGTCTTATTGATATGGATACAAAATTCCTTGCAAATACTGCCAAAATGGGCGAAACCTTGCGCTTGCAAACCACTATTTCTAACAAAACAAACGAACTTTTGCCGATGACTATTGCCGAAATTCCGCTTCCTTCGGGGCTTTCTGCACAGCCTTGGCAACTCAAAGAATTGCAGGAAAAAGGCGCTTTTGATTTCTACGAAATGCGTGAAAATACGCTTGTCGTTTATTATCGTTGCATGCAAGCTGCGGAAGTGAAAACCTTTTCTTTGGATTTGAAAACGGAGTTTACTGGGACTTTTGGGGCTGCTGCGGCTTCGGCATATTTGTATTATACGCCCGAATATAAGGATTGGGTGAGCGGGGGGAGGGTCTCTGTTTTTTGAGGATATTTTGAATGGCGTAATTTTTTTTGGAAAATGGTAAGAATTGTTTTATTTTTGTAGAGAAATCATTTTTTTTCTTGAAAATATGCAACATAATATAGAACAATTAAAATTACACCTGATTCATCAAATTATGAATACGCAGAATATTTATTTTTTGGAGAAATTAGTAAAAATATTTCCTTTGGAGAAGGCTGAAAATGACATGTTAGAAAAGTTGGTTTCTATAATGCCGAAGAAATTAGACCTTGAAGAAATGAAAAAAGAGCAAGGGTTTACAGCGTTTGACAAAGAAAAAATGTATGCCTTGAGGGCTGAAATTGATTTGAAAGAGCCTATAGAACCCTTAATTGAAATGCTATGAGATATGTATTTGACACAAATATTTTGTTGCATTACCTTAGAAATGAGGATGATGCGATTGTAAACTTATTAGAAACAAGGTTTAATCCTTTAGATATTGCTAATACGCCGATTGTTTGCGTAGTTTCTGTGGGAGAATTAAAATCGTTGGCTCGCAGGAATGGTTGGGGGAAGAAAAGAGTCGAAAACATGGAGAATTTTTTACGCTTGTTTGTTATAGCCAATATTTATGCTGAAGAAGTCTTGGATATGTATGCAGAAATTGATACCTATAGCCAAAATAGAATTGCGGACAAGCCCTTGCGGGTTTCTGCCCGAAATATGGGTAAGAATGACATTTGGATTGCGGCAGTTACCACTATTTTAGGTGCGAAATTGATTACATTGGATAATGATTTTGTCCATTTACATGAGGTTTATTTTGAAGTAATAAACCCTAAACACTAAATTAGGACTTACGCATTTTGGTACGAATTGCACAAATTAGCAATCCTAATTCGTGCAATTTGTGGCTATAAAAAATACTGTCTTCGCAGACAACATAACAGTGCGTAGAGGAATTTAGTGATAAAGAATCACTTACTTTCTTTATATATTATGCAGAAAAAATATTTCTTTCTCTTTCTCACAAGCTTTCTCCTCCTTTTCGGGGCTTGTAAAAGCAAGTATTCCGAAAATGATGCAAATAACATGAGAAAAACAGATTCTACTCTCATGTATGGCGGAGACACAACGCAATATCCTTACACAATCCCCAAAAATAACCTATTGCTTATTTTGAAGGGCAAAGATTTTGTGGAAATGCCGCTTCGTGCTACGAAAAAAAGGGCAGATGCTCAACTCAAAGGCACTTGGAAAAGCGATTTGGGCATTGTTACAATCGAAGATTCTACGGCAGTTTTTGCAGGAGATTCCGCACATTATTCCTACAAAATGAGTAAGGACAGCCTGATAATTGCTTTTGCAGGAAAAAAAGCCTTTATTACAAAACTGCAAAAGAAGAAAAAAATAGAGTTTTCCAAAATTAAAGGCACTTGGAAAAGCAATGCAGGGACAGTAATTATTGCAGATTCTACCATGTCATATCCGAATGACCCCAAAAAACATCTCTATAAACTCAAAGATTACACGACTCTCACCCTTTATTTCGATATGGGTTCTACGATGAGGGCTGCCGAAATGACAATAGAGCAGTTAGATGAGGACAGTTTGGTGGTCAATAATGATGCGAGAACGGGCTATATTCGGGTCAGATAAGGGTCTTTTGTTTCAACTGCCAAAAATACGGGTTTTTCTGCCATAAATCTTGTGGGAAATGTAACACTTTGTCAGAAATATGCGTTATCTTTGTACTTCTTATTGTATTCACATCTCAATTATTTATATTTTATGAAAAAATTTGCAGCTGTATTTTTGTTAGCACTTACCGTAGCCATGCTTGGCACTTCTTGTTCTGCGAGCAAAGGGCATTGTCAAGCCCAAAAAACGGATAATCACCCAGGAAGATAATGGAGTGGATTCCTATACATAACGCAGCTCAAATAGACGCTATTTTGGCTGCTTCTTTCGGAAAACCGCAACTTGTATTTAAACATAGTACGCGTTGTGGGATTTCTATGCACGCCTTAGACCGAATGGAAAAGGGCGAAAACAAGCTTTCTCCGCTCATAGATTGCCATTATTTGGACTTACTTGCCTATCGTGCTATCTCGAATCTGATAGCCGAAAAATGGAATGTACCACACCTTTCGCCACAGGTCATTGTGTTAAAAGCAGGAAAAGTGGCTTATACATCAAGTCATAGCGCGATTGAGCCGCAGAAAATCGTAGCTTATCTTTAATTTGGCACGCAGATGAACGCAGATGGGGACGCAGATTTTCGCAAATTTTTGTAGTTTTTGTTAATCTGCGAAAATCTGCGGTTAAATCTGCGAAAATCTGCGTGAACCCCCTCAACACCATGACAACGCTTCATCGTTCCAAAATCATCAATGACCCCGTACACGGCTTTATCGAAATTCCGCATGGCATTATTTTGTCCGTTATTGACCACCCTGCTTTTCAGCGTTTGCGGCGCATTCGACAACTCGGACTCAGCACTTTTGTCTATCCCGGAGCCATGCACACCCGTTTTCTCCACGCACTTGGGGCTATGCACTTGATGAAGCAAACCTTAGATGTGTTGAGAAACAAGCAAATCCCTATTTCTGAAGCAGAATATGAGGCGGCTTTGTGTGCGATTTTGCTACATGACATTGGACATGGTCCTTTTTCGCATGGATTGGAACATGAAATTATCCGAAATTTGCACCACGAAGAAATGAGTTTTGCCCTTATGCACTATCTCAATCGGGAATTTGAAGGGAAATTGAGTATGGCAATTCAGATATTTGAAGATAAATATCCTCGTCCGTTTTTTCATCAACTCGTTTCGGGGCAGTTAGATATGGATAGAATGGATTATTTGATGCGGGATAGTTTTTTTACAGGCGTTGTAGAAGGCGTAGTTGGGGCGGACAGAATCATTAAGACTTTGAATGTTTTTGAAGGCAGGTTGGTCGTAGAATCAAAGGGCATTCTTTCCGTAGAGAATTTTATTGTGGCAAGGCGGCTCATGTATTGGCAGGTTTACTTGCATAAAGCAGCCCTTTCTGCCGAAAAAATGATGGTCATGATTCTTCGTAGGGCAAGAATTTTGATAGAAAAAGGAGAAAATATTTTTATGGGAGAAATGTTAGGCTATTTTTTCCGAAACCCCATTTCTGCCAAAACGCTTACAGAGGAAGTGTTACAAAAGTTTATTTTATTAGATGATAGCGACATTACTTATAGCCTCAAACAGTGGCAATTTTCCGCCGACAAAGTCCTTTCTACCCTTTGCAAGCAGCTCCTCAATCGACAATTGTTGAAAGTTTCTTTACAAAATGAGCCTTTTTCTCCCGAAATCGTAGCCGAAAAAAAGCAAGCCTTCTGCGAAAAAACAGGTTTTTCTGCCGAAGAAGCCGAATATTTTGTCTCCTCTGGGCGCATTTCCAATCAAGCCTACGACAAAGGTAGCGATGAGCCTATTTTGATTTGGTACAAAAACAATGAAATCAAGGACTTGGTGCAGGCTTCGGATATGCAAAATGTGCAGGCTCTGTCTCAAGAAGTGGTGAAATATTATGTTTGTGGCTGAAAGGAGGCATTTATTAACCGCAAAGGTCGCAAAGGAACCGCAAAGAACGCAAAAATAGTACTTCAGTTTGGCTCCATTCGTTATAAATTGCGTACTTTGCGAAATCTTTGCGTTCTTTGCGGTAAAATTAGTACTATAGAAACATGGCTCGAAAACTAAACAAATACAGGAAAATTTTATCGGATTGCTTGTCCGAATATGTAACTGACCGTATGCCCCAAAAAGACATACAATTTCACTTTGTGAAAGACGCAGAACATGGGCATTTTCAAGTGTTACAAATGGTATGGAGTAAAGGCGTTTTCCGTTGCGATATTATCTTTCATTTTGACATAAAGCCTGACGGCAAAGTATGGTTGTGGGTCAATAATACCGATATTTTGATTACAGAAGACTTGATAGACAAAGGAATCCCCAAAAAAGAGATAGTTTTGGGCTTTCACCCGCCCGAAGTCCGCGCTTATACGGGCTATGGCGTAGCGTGAAACAAGAGGCTTGCAAAACCTTGATGAGCCG
This sequence comes from Bacteroidota bacterium, assembly GCA_043751755.1. Taxonomy (GTDB): domain Bacteria; phylum Bacteroidota; class Bacteroidia; order J057; family J057; genus JAAFHL01. Next base: position 7,956 of record JAYUZN010000989.1, read on the forward strand.
TAATTATTCAGGTTAAAGCCGCTTCGAGGGTCTCCGACCACTCGAAGGGCAGCGAAACTAAATTCGTTGGAGTAAGTAACCCTTCGAGCGGGTGCTAACCCCTCGAAG
>JAYUZN010000990.1:0-3743 GCA_043751755.1 Bacteroidota bacterium
CATCAGATTGACTAAAACGAAGGTTATTAAATTCTGTGCTGTCTCCTTTATAATTGAAACGCCGCAAAGAAAACAAATATTGATGATTTGTTTCTATAACAAAATGCTTAAATGGCTCATAATGTAGGGTTAAGATAGGGCAGATGGAATCGGATTGTATTCTTTCTATGGACTTTGATTTAAAATTATCGGTTTCATTACTGCCTATAACAGCCCCAAAATTTACTTCTGCCTTGCCTTCAAAATCTTTGTTCCACATAGTAGAAAAAACAATATTTCGCTGATTTCGGGGAGAAATGAACTTTGCTCTTGCCATTAATTTCGTTTCCACATTCAAACCGTCTTTCCATTTATAGGCAGAAGTGAGGCGCAAAGCAGGCGAAAAACCTTGATTCCACTTGCCTGTCAGCTGGTCCCAACTATAGCCCACAAGCGGCGCAACCTTCACATATTCCCCCAAATGATACTCCGCTCCTACGTATATATTATAACGTTGCGTTTTGTTCACAATAAATTGGTCGCCCTCTATCCACGAAACAGCCGCCCATTTCGGGCTTATTTCCCAATATTGCCACAAATCCGTATGAAAATTGGCTTGCACAAAAGGGCTATTTCTATCTGTATTGAGCAAATGGTCGTGGCGTGAAAAGACTTCTATTCGATATTTTTTCCAATTTTTTTGATAATTGAGGGCATAATTGCCTGAATAAGTAACATTGTTTTGACGTATATAACTTATATGAAGTGGGGAACTTTGGGAAAAAATAGGAAGGTAATTTAATAATAAAAAATAAAAAATGTAAATGTAATATTGTGAATTTAGCATTGTGTTTTATGTTAGGACTTACGCAAAACCTGTTTTTATAGCCACGAATTGCACGAATTAACACGAATTAGGGCTGTTAATTCGTGGCAAAATATATGTATAATCCTTTATTTTCTCAAAAAAACAACCTATTCCCTACAAAACCGTTATCTTTGTAGCAAATCTACGTCATTTATGAAACAAATAACTGTTTTTTTTTCAATCATTGCAAGTATCCTGCTTATTTCTTGTGAAAAAACAAGTCCTGTTACGGAAAACGCTCATTTTCCATCCAAAGTAGAAAAAGTATTTCGGGCAAGTTGTACAAATGTGGGCTGCCATAGTGGGCAAGAATCGGGCGAATTTGACCTAACTAACTGGAATACAGCCTTTTTGGGCGCGGAAGGGACAGGAGCAGATATTGTTCCTTATAACGCAGATTGGTCGCATTTGTTTCAGCATATCAATACTTTTAGCGATTTGGGTTTGCAGGTTACAGAAGATGATGCTATGCCGCCTCTGCCCTACAACAAACTCGGTCGAGAAGAGGTGCTTACGATTCGTCAATGGATTGTAGAGGGAGCAAAAAATGACAAAGGCGAATCTTATTGGGCAAATCGGGAAGTTTCTACCCATGACAAGGTGTTTGTGCTATGTTCTGGTAGCGATTTGATTGCTGTTATCGATATTCCTACCAACAAAATAATGCGCTATATTCCCGTAGGAGTCAGTGCTGATAAAAAAGAGGCTCCACATTTCATCAAACTTTCGCCTGATGGTTTATATATTTATGTATCTTTGATTGATGGGCAACTTCTGGAAAAATATCGGACAGATAACTATTCTTTTGTAGGGCGGGTAGAAGTTGCTGCGAATCCTGCATTATTGGCAATAAATCAAGATGGAAGTCGCTTATTATCAACACATTGGAACAATGATGACCAAGCCGCTCGTGTTACTTTGATAGATGCAAGTACTATGACAATATTAGATGTGGCAGTGAGTGATGCACCTTTGGCACATGGTTTAGCGGTCAGCAGCGATTTTCGTACCTTGTATATTACCCCGAATAATGGCAATTTTTATGCTAAATATACGTTAAGTGCTGATTTAAAGCATTTTGAAAGTGAGGACAAATATCCTTTAAACCCTGCCGAGCCTGTGCCAAGTTCTTCTAATAAATACTATCCTTATCAAGCTATTTTGGACGAGGAAAATGCAAGGTTATTTATTACTTGCCGAAATACGCATGAAGTAAGGGTGTTTAACACAAATACGCATAGCCTTACAAACACGATTGTAGTGGATAGTGTGCCACGATTGCTTGTGTTAGATGCGGAAAATAAGCATTTATTTGTTGCTTGTGCCAATGCCAAAAATGAGGCAGAGCAAGGCGCAATCAGGGGTTGTGTAGCCGTTATCAATACAGAAACCATGACTTTGGAAAAGAAAATCTATCATTTAGGGCATCGTCCACATGGCTTAAAGTTAGACAAAAAACATAATTATTTATTTGTTTCTTCCGAAAATACAGCAGGAGTAGACCCGCCACATCACCCTACACAAGGCACAACTGACCCGCCAGGGAAGGTAAATACCGTAGATTTGAACACATTAGAAGCCATTCATAGTCTTGAAACAGATGTGGCAGGATTTCCTACTTCGGTAGAGGCTACGGAATAGGGCTTTTCAACCACTTCGAGGGGCTATCACCCACTCGAAGGGTTGAAAAGTGGACGTTTTTTTTTATTTTTATCGAATAAATGTCCTTCAAATTCGTTTCAAAGTAGATATTTATCCTCCATTTTCAATTTTTAACTCTCCATTTCCCATTTTTATCGTATATTTGCAGCGGCTTCACATCATAACCATAAATAAGTACGAGTGAGAAATAATCTAAACATATATTTTGGATATATCTTATTGATTATGTTAAACTTATATTAACTTTCAACTCTCAACTTATAACTTTCAACTACTTAACGTATAGCGACATTTGTACTTTTACACAAATTATAACAGGCGTTTTCCTTCTTAAAAAGTTGGAAATCAGTTTGTTTATCTATTTTTGATACATTTTTTATGAAAGTACAACACATTATATATGGCTTAATCGCTATGGTTTTGCTCACTTCGCAGTCGGTAGAAGCCCAAATCATTCGTTCTCGCAGAAAATATCGCCACCCTTTTGACCAAAGAATGTTTAATTTTGGGTTTCAAATGGGACTCAATTACAATGATTATAAGTTTAAACAATCTTATGGCGTTTGGGACAACGTGCAGGGGACTTATGAGTACCTCGACCATATAGACATGCGCGCAAGACCCGGTTTTACCTTGGGAATGATAACGAATTTGAACTTGCATAACAACCTCAATATTCGTTTTATTCCTGCCATTTCTTTAGAACAAAGAGATTTTACTTACTATATAACAAAGCCCAATATCCGAACAGAACAAAGACATGTAGAGGCTGCTATTTTAGATTTGCCTTTGTTATTGCAAGCAAAAAGTGACTATTATAAACGCTATCGCTTATATGTATTAGCTGGCCCCGAATTGTCTATCAATTTTCAATCTAATCGAAAACTCATAGGCGACCTCACGCAACTCAAAGTAGAAAAAACGACCTTTAACTTTGTAACAGGGGTAGGCTTCAATTTGTATGGAGAAAGAATCAAGCTCTCGCCCGAATTGCGCTACTCCATCGGACTTACAAATGACTATGTGCCGTTAAATACCAGCTTTCCAAAGGCTGTAGGCTCTTTGTTTCGGCAGGTTATAACGTTTCATATATTGTTTGAGTAGGTACAAGTGCGTAATTATCTACTTGTCTTTTGCGGTACTCGTAGCTTAGGATTGAAGAATAAATAACTTAATAATTTCATTTTGGGCATTTCTTAGTTCGGCTTTGCTCACTACGAGTAGTGCCGTAGGC
>JAYUZN010000991.1:0-1916 GCA_043751755.1 Bacteroidota bacterium
AGAACGAAAATATTGCCTGCCGTAGCCGTTTCGAGCATGGGTTTCGTGCGTAGGTAAACGGCTATGGTCGGCAATATACATGTTGCATGTCTTTTTTAGTTTTTAATTATTTTTATTAGTACTTTCCTTTTTAATGATGATAACATTACAAAGTATAATCCTGTTCCAATTTCATTTGGCAGAGTTATTAATTCTTCGTATCTTCCAGCAGATTTATTTAACTTATCTGCAAAAGTGTAAAGCCTTTTCCCTTGCATATCTAATAATTCAATTGACAGCGTTTCCGAATTTTTAAGCGTATATGAAATCGTTGTCGTTCCCAAAACAGGATTTGGATATATAAATACTTCAGATACAGGGAGGGAGAAATCGATAATGCCAATATTTATATCATTAAGGTATCTAGCAACAGTAAATTTTGAGCTATTTCCATCATCTGTTGTGCCTACTACAAGTATCTTTCCATCTGTTTGTGTAATTAGTGCCTTTGCTCCGCAACTAGTTGCGACCTCCCAAGTATCTATAATTTTCCCATCTCCACTAAAACTGCTATCTAATGTTCCATCTACCTCATAACGTGCAAGAACATACTTAGAAAAACCTATAACATTATTGGTTGTATCCCCTGTTACTAAAATTTTCCCATCACTTTCTATAATCAAATCACTAATTTCAGCAGTATTGAATCCACCCACAGTCATAATAGTAAGAACTTTTCCACCTATACCGAAGCTATTGTCTAATGAACCATCGCTATTATAACGAACAAGGGCAAATTGATAATTCGACCGTCCCCCTATAACTATTTTCCCATCATTTTGGATGCCAATAGCATTAATATTAGAAACAGATGTACTCATTGAGGTTATGCTTATACCCGCATTCCCAAAGCTATTATCAAGTGTTCCACCTGAATTACAACGAATTGTAAGAAAATTAAAGCTATTAGCCGAATTTGCCCACCCTGATGCTACAATTTTTCCGTCTGTTTGCAACTTTAATGCAGTAATGCCGCTTCCCATAGCAGGAATAGCCAAGGAAAAAACTCCTCCAAAACCAAAACTATTATCTAATGTTCCATCTGTATTAAAGCGAATAATACATAAATCATTAGTATTAGCAGTTATTAAGTGGGTACCACCTATTAATATTTTCCCATCATTTTGAATAGCAACCGAATATACATTATCAGATAAGTTATTGGCTATATTAAATTGCATTTTCCCATCTCCACTAAATGTAGCATCTAAACTTCCGTCTGTATTATAGCGTGCTAAAAGTAGTCCTGATTTCTCTAAAAAGATGTCAGCATAAACACCCGCTACAAGTATCTTACCATCGGATTGTATGACAACATCAAATGCTCCATTAAGTGTTGTATCAAAACTGGTAACCACTTTACCATCAAAATCAAAGCTATTATCCAATGTTCCATCACTATTGTAGCGAGCTATAGCGAAAGAGGCTTGCGTATCTGAAAAAAGCGCAGCCCCCACTACCACAATTTTGCCATCATCTTGTAGCGCTATCCCAGCTGCTGCATCAAAATCTGAAGAAGAAATACTTGATATAGTTTTTCCATTAGTTCCAAAAGTGAAATCTAAATCTCCAGTTTGCTGTGCAGATAATTTTATCGCAAGAAAAAATAAAATAAGAATAAAAAGTCTCATAATGAGTAAAAGTAAGTAGTTTGTTGTAATTGTATAACTCTAATGCTATTTTTTAGCTGTTCTATTTTTATGATGTAATGTAATGAAAAATGCTTTAGACAGATTTAATTTACCTTTATTTTAACAATGTATAGCTAATTTTAATGACATGCAACGCCACCGCTTGACTACGTGCTGCATGTGTTTTAGCCTTGCGCTTCGTTTATGCAGCATGTGAGGCAAGCGAAATGTTCTCTGCCTTTATTT
>JAYUZN010000992.1:0-9318 GCA_043751755.1 Bacteroidota bacterium
ATGATTTTTGGGGTCAGAAAGGGTAAATTCGATTCCCCAATAATCCGCCTGTGCTTGTAGCGTTAGGGCTTGTATTGCCCATACAAAAAGAACGAAGAGACGTGTCATATCCTTGTTGATTGGTGTTGAGGTCGCGCAGATTCTCGCAGATTTGGCAGATAGCGCAGATAAGATAGTAAGTTATAATATGTTTTCATCTGCGAAATCTGCTTTTATCTGCGCAAATCTGCGTGCTGAATAGCAATACAAGCAAAAAAAATCGAATAAACCAAATAAATAAAAATTATTTTGAAATAAATTACGAAAAACATTAGGAACACGAAAAGAATAAAATTATCATTTACCCCTAAGGCACGAAGGAAACTAAGAAAGAAAAAGTGTGGCTTAGTTGTCTTCTTTTACCATATAGCTTCGTGTTTCTTCGTGTCTTAGTGGTGAGAATATTTAATTTGTGTTTCTTAATTCTTCATCGCCATTTTTATCAAATCAGAGAGCGACCAATCTCCTTCAGATTTTTTCAAAATCTCTGCCAATTTCGTTTCCATTTGCGCCCGATTGAAGCCCAGCCCCATCAAAGCCCGCAAAGCCTCCTCTGCCAACTGCGAAGAGGGCGAAGCCTTTACAGCAGGAGAACCGCCTATTCCTGCCTCATTTGCGCTGCCCAAATCTGCAGGCATTTTGTCTTTCAATTCCAAAATAATGCGTTCTGCCGTTTTTGCGCCAATTCCTTTGATGCTTTTCAAAATAGGCAGCTTTTGCCCCCGAATCGCATCTGCAAGCTCGCCCGGAGAAACGCTCGACAACATGGTAATTGCCGTATTTGAGCCTACACCCGAAACCCCTATCAGCAGCTCAAACAGGTTTTTTTCTGGCATTTCGGCAAAGCCATACAAGGTATGCGCATCTTCGCGTATCTGCAAATAAGTATGCAATTTGGTACGACTTGCGTCTTTTATATGCGAAAAAGTATGCAAAGAAATTCTAATAAAATAGCCTAAACCATTGCAGTCAATAATGACATAAGTCGGCGTTTTTTCGGCAATATTGCCTTCGATGTATGCAATCATATTTTGAATATTGTTCGCGCAGATTTTCGCAGATGAGAGCAGATAACGCAGATAGATATTTTTCATCTGCGAAATCTGCTTTTATTTGCGTTCATCTGCGTGAAATAAAAACTATAACTCTTTCTCCAACAAGGTTTTATACTTCTCCAACTCCGTTTTTCTTACCGCATCAATCACAGGATAATTCATATCCAAAGCCTTGAGATGCGACAATATAATCTCTGAAACGATGAGTCTTGCGTTCTTTTTGTCATCAGCAGGCACCACATACCAAGGCGCGTTTTCGCTTGCCGTAGCAGCGATAGCCTCCTCATACGCCTTCATATATACGTCCCAAGATTCCCTTTCTTTGAGGTCTGCCTCCGCAAATTTCCAATTTTTACTGGGGTCTTCCAACCTTTCCAAAAAACGCTTAGCCTGCTCTTTTTTAGATACTTGCAAATGGATTTTTAGGACTTTTATGCCATTTCTGTCCAAATATTTTTCCATATTGCCAATATCTTCATAGCGATTTTCCCAGACTTTTTCGAGCTTTTTGAGGTTTTCTGCGGGCAATCGTTGATAGTCGGTCAAGATATTTTGATGCACTTTGACCACCAACACCTCCTCATAATACGAGCGATTGAAGACAGAAATCGTGCCTCTTTCGGGCAAACTTAGGTTGGTTCGCCACATAAAATCATGGTCAAGTTCCGTTTCAGAAGGCTTTTTGAAAGAAATCACCTGCACCCCCGAAGGATTGATGCCCGAAAACACGTGCTTAATGGTGCTATCTTTGCCCGCAGCGTCCATCGCCTGAAACACTACGAGCAAGCCATACCGATTGTGCGCATACATCATGCTTTGCAAAGCATCGATTTCTTGTTGATAGGCAAGCATTTTGTCCGCATAATCGGCTTTATCTTTGTATAAATCAGCGATTTGCGTAGCTGTTTTTTTGGCAGAAAAGGCATGCTTTCCTGTATAAAGAAAATCTGTTAGATTTATTTTCATATAGTTAAGTAGTTGAAAGTTGAAAGTTGAGAGTTGAGAGTTAATATAAGTAGTTCATAATCAATATGTATGCCATTTTTCGTTCTTTTGCTGTGGTAGCTTCTTGAAGCGGACGCTTCTATACTCGAAGCGGACGCTTCAAGAAAGGGGTACAAGCGGACGCTTGCACCAGCAATGCGGACTTTTGAAAAGTGTGCCACGCTCCTAAACTACAAATTGATGCGATTTTAGCTCAAAAAACGCTCTTTTGTCATAGCTTTCATTTGAATCCACAAAGATAAGCATAATTAGATAACGATATTAGGACTTGTTAAACTAATTTAGGTTTCGTAGGGTTGCGCACCTTTTAAGGGTGCGCAACCCTAAGGAACGAAAATTAAATAAGTTGATGATTTTATAGTCCCGTAGGGACGGCGATATTTATAGAAAACATGCCACACCTCCCCTCTTGTTTTTCGTGCAAGCACGAAAAATGCGATAAATTGGGGGAACTCCATTTTCTATAAATATTTCGTGCCTACGGCACTAAGAAATCGCCAAAATGAAATTGTCAAGTTATTTATTCTTCAACCCTAATAGCTACAAACAAGCCTACAAAAAATGGCAACTTTACAGATTTGCCAGCACTATTTCCGCCTGTTTCTCTATCGAAAAAAGCTCGTTCAAAATCTCTTTTCTATGCGCAATTTCCTGCACAGAAAAAAGCAGCTCAAAGACCCGTTTTATTTCTGCCTGAAACTTATCCACATTTCCACATACAATACACAGATTTTCCACACCCGTATTTGCTACCATTTCGGGGCTTGCTATTACAAATCGCCCCTTGTATAAAGCATTTAGCAATTTGAGTTTGATGCCTGTAGCTTGGAAAGTAGGCAAAATGTGGAGATGTGCCTCCCTTATAAGCCTTGCCATTTCTGCTTCATTAGGGTTCTCAATGAGTTGAATATGAGGATATTGACTTATTTTTTCAAAGAGTTCCTTGCGAGGATTTGCGCCCGCAATATAGAGGGGTATGTGGATAAGTGGATAAACTTTTTCGACCAAAAAAAGAGCCGCTTGATGATTTTCGGCAACCGATAAATTGCCATGATAGAGACAAAACGCCCCTTTTCCTTCCATAATTTCCACATTTCCAAAGAGATGTGCAGCAGGTAAATACGCTACCTGTTTGTGTTTTTTAGCAAAATAGAAAGTATCATTTGGAGATATTGTATAAATCGTATCAACTAAATCTATCCGTTTCTCAAATTTTTTTAGCAAAAAAGCCTCCCATTTGAAGTATATTTTCTGCCAAAAATGCGTCTCCGCCTTCGCCAACAAAGCATAATATTCCCATTCTACATTGTGCATACGAATAGCAATTTTTCGGTCTTTTTTATTTGTTAGAAAAGGTAAAATATAGCAAGTATGCAAGCCTTCAAACAAAATAGGGGCAGTATCTTGGTTTAAAAGGGTAATTAAATCCGCATTTCTGCGGGAATATGCCATATAAGGCGTGAAAATCGGCAAAGAAAAAATACCTGTTTTACGCGGATAATAAAAGACTTTTTCGCAGAGATTTTCCAATTCTCTTGCAGGTTTTCTTTCTGTATAAAAACAATGCAGCCAGATTTTCTGCCCTATCTTGTGCAAAGCCACAATGCGCGCATAGACATCTATCGCACCGCCATAATTGGCTGGAAACGGCACATCAAAGGAGATAATATGGAGATGTGTGGGTTTGATATAGGATATTTTTATTTAAACCTTACCACCAAAACTGTACAATCATCTTCGTTAATTTCTCTGCCCGAAAAAGCCTGTACTGCCTGCAAAATGGCTTCTGAAAGGGCTTGTGCTTTGGCAGTTTTGTTTTTTTCTACGGTAGAAATCAGCCTTTCATAGCCAAATTCTTCCCTATGAGCGTTTTTGCTTTCTGTGATTCCATCTGTAAAAAGCACCAAAAAGTCGCCCGTAGCAAAGTCGTAAGGCTTGTCTTTTGGCACAAGTTTGGCATAACTACCTTCTCTCAAAATGCCTAAACCCGGCACGCCTTCGCGCAACATTTCTATGCGATTGCTGGCAGCATGATAGAATAAAGTAGGACAATGTCCTGCACGTAACAAGGTAAATTGCTGATTTTCAAGGTTTATTTCCAAATACGTCAGGGTCAAAAACAAGCCTTTTTTCAAGCAACGCGACAAGGCATTATTGGCATTTATTATAAATTCTTGGGCAGAAATATTCATTTGCGCCAACGCATGAAAAAGCCCTTTGACCTCTGCCATATAAAAAGCCGCCGTAGTGCCATGCCCCGAAACATCGCCCAATGCAATGCGCAAAATCTCTTTTTTGGGCATAAAAACGTCATAAAAATCGCCCCCAATTTCCTCTGCATTGACATTGGAAACCGCTAATTCTACCGCATCAGAAGTCGGCAAACTTTTGGGGAAAAGCTGTTTTTGCATTTCCTTCGCGATTTTGAGCTGCTCATGATAACGTTCAAATTCGATAGATTTGCGGATAATGGCAGTATGTTCTAAGGCTGCCCCCGTTTGCTCTGCAAGGCTTGCAATCGACTCAATTACAGACTGTTCAAAGGCATTTGCATATTCTTTGAGCAAGGTGAGCGAGCCATAATTGGTTTTGTTAGAATAAATAGGCACACATAACAAAGACTTGTATTTCAGCCCAGAACGCCCTAATACGCGACTTTGAGCGATATTTTTGACCAAATAGGGCTGTCTATCTGCCAAGACAATATGCGTGAGTTCTTGTTGTGGCATAAAATCCTCAACCTCTTGAGGACGAATGCCTTGTGTCCATTTTACGCTCAATTTTTGGGCTGTTTCGGGTTCAGACAAAGTTATCCAACCGGCATCTGCGTCTGCCGTCAGAATAGCCCCACCGAGCAAGGTATTCATGATTTCGGGAGCTTCGAGATTGGTCAGAATGGCTTGATTTATCTTATTAAAAGAGCTAATAACATTGCTTTGTGCCTCAAAAACGGAGGAAGCGGGCAGATTTGAAAATAAAACCAAGACCGAAAAACCTGAATAAATGACCGAAAAAATGGCAATTATATAATATAAATCGTAGCTTTCGTTTTTGCGATAAAAATCAAAGAGGTGTACCAACTCGGAGATAACCCAACTGTAGGAAATAATAATCAGAATTAAGATAACAAAAATGCCCAAAGTTTTGAGTTTTTGGTTGATATTGAGGTAAGAAGTCCAGCCAATATCGGCAGAAAGATAGATACATAAAATAGAAAATAGCCCAAAATAGAGAGACATCACTTGCGTAGAAGGGTGAATATCAAAGGGATTGACGGTAAAAACCAACATCACAAAGGCAAAAGCCTGAAAAATATTCCAACTAATGACTTTTCGCCTATTTTTTTGGTATAAAATAAATCTACGAAAGGTGAACATTGCCCACAAAAAGAAGACTAAAGCAATATAGAGCGAAATTCCGTAAAAAACGGGATTTACATAATTGGAAAAATGGCTATTTTGTTGAATGTATTTTCCGCCAATAATGAGGAGCAAAATGACCGAAAGCCCCATAATTCCAAAGCTAAACAGCCGCCAAAGGATATTTACTACATCAAATTTCTCGTTTTTCTCAAACTGATAAAACAAATACCATGCATTGCACACATAAAAGCCTACCGACAACAGATTATAAACGACTCCCAAGGGCGTTATTTCCAAATGATGAAATACGCCCGCAGTAACATTGTTCGCTGTGTGAAAGACAACAAGCAGCAGCCAACAAAGGATACCAAGCGGCAAAGATAATATGTTGAAAATTCGTTGTAACAAATCAGTTAGCAGTTAGCAGTAAACAGTTAGCAGGGCGCAAATATACAGATATTCTATGCCAAACATTCGTAAATTTGCTATTTCATAGGAAATATTCGTTGTCGATAGTAGTCATTCAATTTGTAAGTATGAGCAAAAAATAAGCTAAACGAATTTCAGGATTTGGGCGAAAGAAAGTAGCCTACTCCTATGCTCCACGAAGAAGGCGTAAATCGGAGGTCGCCCGTTATCTGATAACTTGATATGCCGCTATTTATATCTCCTGTATTGCCATGAAGCCTTGCCGTTCCCAAAATGGCAGACAATAACCACCTTTCTTTGAGCTGAAAAGCTATAAATGGCTCAATGCCTACATTCAAGCCCAAGTTGTAGGTATTGTGTTTGAGGTGGAAACTGGAGTTTTGAGTGGCAAAAGTCTCATCATATCCCCAAGTCACTTCTGGAGCAACAAAGGCTTTTAATCCAAAAAATAGCTGCTTGTGAATGGGCAAAAGAGGATAGTATTTTGTATAACCATAGTGGAATAATAGGCTTAATCCGTTGTAAAAATGATTATTCAAATTGCCATTGTTGGGGTTGTTGCGCGTACTGTATCGAAAGTACTCGTATGCTTCCATGCCTATATTTCGACAAAAATTAGGCTTTTTAAACGAGCTATACGTTGCATTGAAGTTCGTACTTAACGAATAATTGCTAAGGTTTGGGATTCCTGAAGATGACATAAACCTTGCCCCGACATTGGCATTTATCAACTTTGCCCCTGCGGGGATTTGCGCCCATAACTGTCCCACAAAAAAGCAAACAATGCTTAAAGTAACAATTTTTTTCATGTTAAAAATGGTAATAATGTGAATGATTGAAAAACAAAGTTAATCATTCCTTCCTTACCTTTTTATCGAAATGAAGATTCGTGTAGGTATTTCTGTTATTTGCGCAAAGGTAAGGGCTTTGCGTGTACCCTCACCTCTTGCACAAACTGCTCAAAATCCCCTTCTTTTTCTATCGGAAAAGTGGCTAATCCCACATTTCTCGCCCCCAAAATATTGGGCGGAGAGTCTTCTACAAAAAGAGTTTCTTCTGTTTGCCAACCCAAAGCCGCCAAAGTCGCCTCAAAAATATCGGGATTGGGTTTTCGCATGCCCATTTTGCACGAAAAAAAACATTGCTGCATCTGCGCATACACAGGCACACATTCCGCATGAATATACGCATAGTGCAACTCATTTGTATTACTCAACAACGCAAGGTTGAAATGAGGCTTTAGCTGTTGCAACAGTTCCACACGCCCTGGAATTACGCCTATCAAAATGGCGTTCCAAGCGGCGGCAATTTGCGCATCTGTGGCATTTACCCCAAATTGCTTGCGCAGCTCCGAAAGGAACTCAGAGGTACTTATTTTCCCCATTTCATATAGGGAAATGAGGGCATGTTGCGTGGTTTTGGAAAAAAGGGTCAGCCCCATTTCTTTGCCCATCAAGGCTTCCATCGCTTCTTGTGTGCGGGACATTTCTATGTCGTAAATCACGCCGCCAAGGTCGAATAAGATATTTTTTAGCATAATATTTCGTGCAGATATTTATTTTTTGTTATAAGCTATACATTGTTTTACGGGTTGTGGAGGATATTTGGGCAAAGCAGGGTTTTCTTTGCTTTTTTGGCAAAGAAAAAAAGTGCTTCCGCGCTCATTTTGAATGATGCGAAGGAAGATGCAAGTGCTACATAGAGAGTTTTGCCACATGGTTTTTATGTTTCACGCAGATTTTCGCAGATGATAGCAGATAAACGCAGATAGGCGTTTTTATCTGCGAAATCTGCCTTATCTGCGAAAATCTGCGCGAAAAGGCGTTACTGCCATTCAAACGGATGAGCGAGTATAGTCTTTTCATCTTGGATTTGCAAGATATATTTTCCTTTGCCAAAACTACTCAAGTCAATATCTTGTTCGTATTTGCCCGCATTTGTTCGTATTTTCCCCGAAAGAACCTCTTCTTTTTTGGCATCAAGGATAGACAAAATAAACACCATTTCCTTATCTGCCCTGAAATAAACATGCACCATGCCATTGGCTTGAGCTTTGACACTCAACGCGCCGACCCTTTCTATAAGCCTCACATCAGTGCTGTTTTTCACTTCTATTTGTTTGGATAATATCTTGGAACACAAGCCATTAGAAACCGTCAAACGAATGGGATAAATGCCTGAATGGGTATAAACATGATTCGTTTGTTGCTGGTCGGAGCTTCCGCCATCGCCAAAATCCCATAGCCATTGTGTGGCATCAAGGGTTTTATCCGTAAAACGAACCAAACCTGCCTCTTTTGCTAAATCAATATTGGGCGGAAAAATGTCTATGACGGGCTGCATAAGTCGGGTGTTTACCGCAAAAGAAGCTGTGTCCTTGCAGCCATGCGTATCCTTTCCTACGACCGAATACACCGCATTTTTTTGCGGATTCACCATTGCTTTTCCCTCCGACATAGGCGTTAATCCCTGCGCAGGTAGCCACTCGTATTCTACCCTGCCTTTGGCTTGCAAGGTCAGTGTTCCGCCTTCGCAGACTGCCGTTTGCGCTGCCACAATGCTCACTTCGGGCGGCACACGCACCACAACCGTTACCTCGCCTATGCGTGGACAGCCATTTTCGTCCCAAACATTTACTTGGTAGCGTGTGGTTTCTTTGGGTTTTACGGTTACTTTTTTCGCAGAAATGTCTTTTATCGGAATGCCTTCTCCCCAACGAGAATTGTAGTCGGTGGTTGCCGTTAAAGATACGGATTCTCCCAAACAAATGACAGGAGCTTCGGGAGAAATAGGAATGGGTATCATTTCATTTACATGAAGCATAATACTTGCGGTGCTAGTGCAGCCATCTTCGGCAGTGGCATGAACCACGTAGGTAACATCAGATTTGGGGCTGGCTACGACCTTTTCTCCTGTGTTGGCATCGAGGTCGCTGGCAGGAAACCACTCATATTCCGCACCTCCCGTAGCCGTAATTTGCGTTGCCATGCCTTTGCAAAGGGTCATAAGTTCCGATTTGAGCTGTACGGGTGGCGTATCAGAAACGCCTATTCTTATGCTTAGACTGTCTTTACAGCCATTTTCGTCTGTGCCTAAGACCGTATAAGTTTGGGTAGTGCTGGGAAAAGCGGTTACTCTTTTGCCAATCACCGCGCTCAATGAGATAGCAGGCGACCAAGAATATGTACCTGCCCCTGTCGCCTCAATCATTTTTTGCTGACCTTTGCAGAGCAAGGCATCGGGCGGGTCTAAGCTAAGGCGAGGCTGGCGGAAAACGGTTACCTGTATTTCTTTTTTCATAGAACAATTGAGGCTATCTGAAGCCACTAACAAGTATTTGCCTGTTTTGCGGGGGGTAATGCTAATGCTGGTACCTGCCTTGCTGAAATCATTTTCGATAGAAGACCAATAATGTTTTTGCCCATTTA
>JAYUZN010000993.1:0-5526 GCA_043751755.1 Bacteroidota bacterium
GGCGTAAGCAACTTTTCATTTTGATTTGCCAACTGATACAAATAGGTGGTCAATTCTTGTCCGTTCGGCTGTGTAGGGACTTTTGTAAATTGGAGAATATGAGGCGTTTTGAGGTAGAAAAATTCTGCCCCCAACTGAAACTGCGCCACAGCTCCTTGCAAGGTTTTGGATTCTACGCATAAATCACGTTTGAAGCCCGAAATATCTGCGCAATTTTGGGCAGAAATAGCGAAAGAAATGGCAGTAAGTAAAGAAAAAAATACTGTTTTTTGCATGTTAAAAATAATAAATGATAAGTAGTTGAAAATTGAGAGTTGAAAGTTAATATAAGTTTCTCATAATCAATAATATATGTTTATATCATTTCTCACTCATACTTAAATGAAAAATGAGAAATCGAAGCCATACATCTGCGACATCTGCTTTCATCTGCGAAAATCTGCGTGCCTAAGCAGGGCTATAAAACCAGCTTTTCTCCTCTTTCCCCTTATATTTTAATAGAAACTCATACTTTTCATTTTTTTTCATGGGTTCTACGGGGATTTTAAAAATATGATTTCCCTTTTGTTTCACAAACCCTTTTATCCAAATCTTCTTGCCTGTAGCATCTATCAAATGCAATTCCACAAAACCCGGAACGGTGATTTCGTAGGCAACTTCCATATTTGTGCCATTTTGCGAAGTGCTGCCCATATAGAGTTTTGGAGCTATATAATGGTCAGAAAGCTGGGCAAAAGTGGTATTTGCCAAGAGAATCAGTAAAAATGTGAGGAGGATATTTTTCATTGTTTTTGTGTTTTCACGCGGATTTTCGCAGATGAAAGCAGATGTCGCAGATAATTCCTTTTTTCCTTATTCTTGCTTTTCCATAATCCTTTTTGTTGCGCCAATTCTGTCTTGAATAAAGTTTTGATTGCATTTTGCCATTTTTCTATACAAAGAAACGTCTTTTATCATTAACAACAAAATCTCTTGAAGATTCCCCCTATTTTTTACCCTTAAAGCCCCCCCATTTGCTATCATTTCGGCAGCTTCAGGGAATTTTTGGGGATAAAAGTTGTCCCCAAACAATACCACATTTTCAAACGCTGCAGGCTCCAAAATGTTGTGCAAAGCCTTGTGAAAGCCGCCGCCCACAAAAGCTATGCCTGAATAAGCATACATGCGCGCCAACATGCCTATGTTATCTATCCACAAAATTCTATGATTTGGGCGGCATTTTTCTATTTCGGAAAAAAGGATACTTTCTGCGGGAAAACGAGCTATATACTTGGCTATCTGCTTTTTATCTATCTCATGCGGCGCAAAAATGAGCTTTATATTCGGCGGCATTTCTGCCCAAATTCCCAACATCATTTCTATTTCTGCCGCCCAACAACTGCCCAAAATGATGACTTCAAAACGATTGGGATTTTCGCCCAAAAAATACGCCATTTCAGGAATCGGCTGCCATTCTTGCCTGTTGGAAAAAACGCGGTCATAACGAGTATCTCCGCTCACAAAAATATTCGGATTTTGGGAAAAATGACTCAATAAATCCTTTGTTTTTTCGTCTTGTGCAAAAATAGCCGAAAAAGATTGAAAGGCTTTTTTGTACAAATATTTGGCAGGAAAATAAAAGAAATTACTGTTGTAACTTACTTGCGCACTTAGGAGAAAAAGGGGGATATTTCTTTTTTTTATTTCAAAAATAAGCGTTAGCCAAAGTTCATATTTGACAAAAAAGGCTTTTTGAGGCTTATAAGTATCCAAAAAATGGCGCACTTTTGCAGGGGTATCTATCGGCAAATACATAACGATTTCTGCAAGGGCATAGTTTTTTCGCACTTCATAGCCCGAAGGAGAAAAAAAAGTAATTAATAACTTAGTGTCAGGGTATTTTTGTTTCATCGCCTCCATGACATTTCGTCCTTGCTCAAACTCGCCCAATGAGGCACAATGAAACCAAATATAGTTGCTATTTGGAAGGGCGGGTGGATAGGGCTGCTTTCTGCCTGTTACCCACTTTTTGGCTTTTGGGTGAAAATAGGCAGCTATTTGTATAAAAAAATAATATATATATATTAAAAATGTGTAAAATAACATAATGAAAAACATAAGCTAAACAGGGGCTAACATTGGCAGATGAACGCTCAAAAATTAGGGGCAATCTTGCGCCCAATTTTTGCGTTTTATTCGGCGTTTATACTCAAAACGGGATGTATTTTCCGTAAATTTTTCTGTAAACATGTCATTTCTTGACGAAATGACATGTTTACAGGCTTTCACACTTTTTTTCATTCGCAACTTACCTTATTTAGTAAACTCCTTACAAGCCCGATACAAATCCTTCCAATCCGCCCTATCCTTAATCACTGTTTCCATATATTCCTTCCAAACAAGCGTGTCTTGTACAGGGTCTTTGACGATTGCCCCCACAAGTCCAGCGGCTAAATCGGCGGCTTTGAGTCTGCCATCACTAAAATAGGCGGCGAGAGATTGCCCTTGATTGATAACCGAAATCGCCTCCGCCGTAGAAAGCGTACTTGACGGCACTTTGAGTTTCGTCTTGCCGTCTGCCGTTTGCCCAGAACGCAATTCCCTGAATATCAATACCAATCGTCTAATTTCTTCTATTGCAGGTTTTTCGGCGGGCAATTTGAGGGAAAGTCCAAGCTTTTCTACGCGGGTTTGCACAATCGTTACTTCCTCCTCCAAAGACGTAGGCAAAGGCAATACGACCGTATTAAAACGCCGCTTTAAGGCACTCGAAAGCTCATTCACGCCTTTGTCTCGGTCATTTGCCGTAGCAATCACATTGAAGCCTCTATTTGCCAGGACTTGTTGATTGATTTCGGGAATCGGCAGCACTTTTTCAGACAAAATGGTTATGAGTGTGTCCTGCACGTCCGAAGGAATACGGGTAAGCTCCTCCATGCGAACCATTTTGCCATCTACCATTCCCCGCATCATTGGGCTTGCGACAATAGCTTTTTCAGAAGGGCCCTCTGCCAGCAAACGTGCGTAGTTCCAAGAGTAGCGAATTTGGTCTTCGCTCGTACCTGCTGTGCCTTGTATGAGCAGGGCAGAATTGTTGCTGATAGCTGCGGCTATATGTTCGGACACCCAACTTTTGGCTGTGCCGGGAACGCCCATAAGCAACAATGCCCTATCCGTAGCCAAGGTAGAAACGGCGACCTCCATCAAACGGCGACTGCCAATATATTTGGGTTCAATGACGAATCCATTTGACAATTTGCCGCCCAAAAGATAGGTCAAAACTGCCCAAGGCGACATTTCCCAATTTTCGGGACGTTGTTTATCATCTAATTTTTTGAGTTCGGCTAACTCCTCTGCATATTGCTGCTCGGCTTGTGGACGTAGTGTATTCATAAAATATTGGTTTGTTTGTGTATTTTATACGAAAAAAAGGGGATTTTGTTCAGGTTTTGCGCTGATTTGCAGATTTCACGCAGGTTTTTCTGTAAACATGTCATTTCTTGTTTCAAAGGATAGAAATGCTACCTTTGCAGGATAATGTTAAGTATGAGTGAGAAATAATCTGAACATTATGCTAAACTTATATTAACTTTCAACTCTCAACTTATAACTTTCAACTTTCAACTACTTACCAGATGAAATTTCAAATGTTCCTTTTCGGCTGTATTGGCATAGCTACCGAAATATTTTTTGTCGCCTTGATGGATAATTTTGCCTCTTTTCAAGCAAAAGGCATCATCGACCCGCGCCTTGTTGGATATAGTTATATATGGATGTTTTTTATCTATATGTGGATTCCACTCGCCTACCATTATTTCTACCCCAAAGTAGCACATTTATCCCTGATTATCAGGCTGTTGATATACGCAACTTCCTTAATTATAGCGGAATTTATTGCAGGCGCAACCTTAGACTTGCTTACAGGCACTTGCCCATGGGATTATACAGGCAAAACTGCTTTTGAGTTTATGGGCTATGCGCGCTTAGATTATTTTCCTTTTTGGATGTTATTTGGGTTATTTTGTGAGAAAATATGCGGGAAACTTGCGAAAAGTGTAGGATAACTGCTAAAATTTGCTGTCATCGTTAAAATATTTGCGGAATAACTCTTTTTTGGGTACTTTTGCCACAAATTATAGAAAGAATTATGCGACCACCTAAGCCACTAAGCCTCCCACTTCAATTACATATAAAAATTCAGAAGCTTTGGGGCGAAAATAATACAATAGATTGGCATTTACATCCAGATGTAAATGTTATTACAGGTATTAATGGAAGTGGAAAAAGCACGCTATTACGTTTGTTATATGATGCTTTTCAGAATGATTTTTCAGAGTTTGAAGGAACAGAGATATTTGAAGAATTGATGATTGAATTAAATGAAAAAAAAGACAGATTCAACAAAAAAGAAGTTAATGAAAAAGAAAAATTAACAGATGAGGAGGATTGGAATTTTTCAGACTATAATGATTCATTAGCAGCCAGTTTTTATGATGAAATAGAAATAACTTATCTCAATACTTTTGATATTTTATTAAAGAATGTTCAAGATAAGAAAAATATCAAAACTGAACGCATAAAGACCTCATTAGATTTGTTATTGTATGAAAAAGGAATAAAATATGTGCATTATTTGAAAGCATTAGACGCAAAATCTCGGCGTGGGGAAGGTGAGGCTACGGATATTTATCGTGCCAAAAACCGCTTTTTAGCTATTTTGAATGACTCTTTTAAAGCTACTCAAAAACAGGTAAAAGAAAGAACCGAAAATGGCGATTTCTATTTTGAAAAAATCAATACAGGAAAAATACTTTCTCCTTTCCAATTTTCGGCAGGCGAGAAACAGTTTTTTTATTTGCTTATAACAGCCCTTCTTCAAGATAATAAGCCTACCATTTTCATCTTAGATGAGCCAGAAATAGCTTTACACCCCGAATGGCAACTCAATTTAATTGCTTATATTCGAGAATTAAACCCGAATGCAATGGTTATTGTGGCTACACATTCGCCCGAAATGCTGATAAATGGCTGGTTAGACAAAGAATTTATGATGGAAGAGTTAGTACAACCTCTCACCCCTATTTCTGTTTTATCCTGATGCCGAGTCTTACTACCTATCTCACTGCCAAACATATTCAGCAAATCCATAGAGGGAAAGTCGTGGTTATCGTTGAAAATGAAGATGATATACCTTTTTGGAAAGGCGTATTTGAACATTTTGAAATCAATACTAAGATTTTTGCGGGAATTAGTAGCCCAAAAAGGCTTCAAAGAGGCAAAGAAACTGTGTTGAAACAAAAAGGACATGCCAATAAGCAATACGTTTTATGTGTAGATAGCGATTACGATTATCTTATACAAAATGATGAAAATAACATACATGCTAACCCTTTTATTTTTCAAACTTATACCTATTCGTATGAAAACTATGTTTGTTTGCCTAAAACCCTACGAACTGTATGCAGCGAAATCTGTCTGTCTGACGAATTAGACTTTGATTTTGTTGATTTTTTTGAGAAATATTCAGAAATTGTATATCCTTTATTT
>JAYUZN010000994.1:0-1607 GCA_043751755.1 Bacteroidota bacterium
TAAGACAATAATTGTATTGCATGTTGCCGAAACCCACAAGCTACTCCTGCGCTATCGGGGTGGTCTATGACGTGCATGACGTTTTCGCCATTTGTGCAATTCCAGTAGATTTTGCCATCAGGTGCGAGTTGTCCTTGATAAAAATAGCTGCCAAAAGGAGATTGATAGCCATCATACCTATCCAAAAAGGCTTTTGACCCCCATATATCATTTGCTGTTAAATCTATTTGGTACATAGCTGTATCTGAACACCAATACAACCAGCGAGAATTGGGCGAAATCGCTACTCCGCCGCCGCTCGAACCATTAGGAACATTAACATGTAGGACATTAGAAAATGAACCAGAACATCTATCAAAATCCATTATCGTAACTCTATCGGCTAAATAGGTGTCATTTCGTACATATTTTGTAGCATCAGGCGAAAATACAGCACTACTTGCCCCCCCACAAGAAATACGCCTTGTGCCTATACTGTGATAGCCTTTATGTTCAATTCCATTGGGAGTAAGAAGAAAGATATGATAGCCATCGCCAGAATAACGAGGAGCAACAATCCAATAATCTCGCCCATTTGCATGTTTACAAGCTGTTAAAAGCCCCTCTGTTAATGAATCTACTACAACAGTCGTATTTTTATTTACCACTTTTCCTAACCCATTATTAGCTGTTAAATCTATAAAACTGTAAAGGAGTTTGGGCGCAAAGATTGCACCTACCCCTAAATTTAACGTAAGAGGCTCATGAAACATATAATACTGATTAGGATGCTCAGGAAAAGGTAATACTAATGCTCCTTGCGAAAAAGTAACTCCCTCATCTGCATAGCTTGTGGAATAGGGGCAGGGGCTAAACCAAAAGGCATTTTGCATAGTGTCTGCATTTCTATCTAATATGGTAAAACCATTGGTAGAAAAAAGGATTTCGCCTGTTTGTTCGCTGCTAATAATGCTGGCTGTACGGTCAAAATTAATGGGCATATCGTGCCATGATATTGCCAAAGAATCGTTTGAGAAATTCATTTGGGTTATTCCCCATGGAGAGCCTGCCCAACTTTCACAACCTACCAGCCAATTTTCATCTAAATGATGCTGTCCCATTGTAAGTACGGGCAGAATATATAAGTAGAAAAAAAATATCTTTTTCATTTTGTTAAAAATTAAGTGGGTAAAGACACTGATATTATGCCTTTACCCAGAAGTAAGTTATTTATTTTCTACGATAAATTTTCCGTATAGAAACTGTGAACCTGACTGCCCAGTATAATGATAAATCCCCGCACTTAATTTTTCTGTAGAAAATCGTATCCGACTTTCGTTTGCAGGGATACTACATTCTATAACAATCTGTCCAATACTACTATAGACTTTGATAAAGGTATTATTTTCGGTAGCCTTTTCTAATACAAACTGTGCTTCTGATGAAACAGGATTGGGGATTACAGCAAGATGTAAGGATGATTCTGTGGCTTGTGTGTTTCCATATCGCCAATTTATCCCTTGCACCGAACAAGCTGTAGAATCGTTAAAATCTGTTAAGCCAGTAAGGGCTGTATGTAAAACCCTTGCCCTATATACTGCCTCGCCGCCTGTATAGGGGCATTGATA
>JAYUZN010000995.1:0-1995 GCA_043751755.1 Bacteroidota bacterium
AAAAAAACGATAAAAATGAGTATTTTTTTCATAATGTTGTCATTCTTTGAGTATTTTTTCTGTAAAAATATTATCTTCTGTTTGCACTTTCAAATAATAAATTCCCTGTGGGAAACCTATTAACGAAACCTCTGTTTCTTTTGTGCTATCTTCTATCTGTTTTCGATACACTTCCTGCCCCAAGCTATTGACAAGCAAGAGGATAGGCTTGCCTTTGAGATAATTCATACCTATATATATTTTATCTTTCGTAGGATTTGGATAGGCGTAGATATTGGCTATCTCTATAGGCTTGCTTGTGGCAGTGAGCGTATCGCAGCCAGAGCCTACCATAGCCCCCAGATAGTAGTTGGGATAGTGAGGCAAGCCAAAGGCATTATAAGACAGTAATTGTATGCCATGCTGTCGAAACCCACACGCAAGCCCTACACTATCGGGGTGGTCGATGACGTGCATGACATTTGTCCCACTTGAGCAAGACCAATATATTTTACCATCAGGTGCAAGTTGTCCCCGATAAAAAGCAGCACTAAAACCTGCGGGGAATTGATAACCATCATACTTGTCAAGAAAAATTTTAGAACCCCATATATCATTAACCATTAAATCTAATTGGTACATAGCTGTATCTGAACACCAATATAACCATCTCGAATTGGGCGAAATCGCTACACCACCACCGCTCAAACCATTAGGAATGTCAATATGTAAAACATTAGAAAACTCGCCTAAGCATCTATCAAAATCCATCATGGTTAAGCGATCTGCTAAATAGGTGTCATTTCGTACATATTTTGTACCATCAGGCGAAAATACAGCACTACTTGCCCCCCCACAAGAAATACGTTTTGTGCCGATACTTTGATAGGTTTTATGTTCAATGCCATTGGGACTAAGCAAAAAAATGTGATAACCATCTCCAGAATAGCGAGGCACAATTATCCAATAATCACGCCCATTAGCATGTTTGACTGCAGTTAAAAGTCCTTCGGTTAATGAATCTACTAAAACGGTTGTATTTTTATTGAACACTTTTCCTAACCCATTATTAGCTGTTAAATCTATAAAGCTGTAAAGTAGTTTGGGTGCAAAAATTGCGGCAGGATTTAACGTAATAGGTTCATGAAACATATAATATTGATTAGCATGCTCAGGAAATGGTAATACTAAAACGCCTTGCCCAAATGTAACCCCGTCTTCTGCATAACTTGTGGAATAAGCACATGGGCTAAAACTGAAAGCATTTTCCATAGTATCAGCGTTGCTATTCAGAACAGTAAAACCATTGGTACAGAATAATATCTCTCCTGTTTGCTCGCTGCTGATTGTGCTGGAACTAACATTAAAACTAATATCCATATCGTGCCATGAAAGATTTAATGAATCGTTGGCAAAATTTAATTGTGTTATATCCCAAGGCTGCCCTACTGGGATTGTGCTTTGATAACCTACCAGCCAATTTTCGTCTAAGCGGTGTTGTGCTTGTATATGGGTAGTGAAAAATAATATTCCCACTACAAAATAAAAAAACTTTGTTTTCATATTTGTTTTAATTATGCCCTCATAACTTTTATTGCTATGAGGGCGAGTGAAATATTATTTTTCTACAATAAATTTGCCTGAAAGAGAAGTGCTTAACCCACTTACTTTGTAATAGTACATGCCTTTTGAGAATGTTTGTGTGTCAAAATCAAAACTTTCTGTATTTTCAAATAATGAATAGGTATTTACTTTTTGTCCCAATAAATTGAAAATAGTTATACTACAATTTGATTCTGTTTTCTCGCTAAAAACAAAGGAAGCCTTGCCATTTGTAGGGTTTGGAACAAGCGAAACTGATAAGATATTTTCAGGTGTTAACGTATTTCCTTTTCTCCAATTTATTCCTTGATTTGTACAAGCTGTAGAATCGTTAAAATCTGTTAAGCCAGTAAGGGCTGTATGTAAAACCCTTGCCCTATATACTGCCTCGCCGCCTGTATAGGGGCATTGATA
>JAYUZN010000996.1:0-10261 GCA_043751755.1 Bacteroidota bacterium
AATATCACCAAAGCCACCAAAAATATGGCTAATACAAGGTCGTGTTTTACGGCATCAGCGGCTTTTATGGTAAATTCAGAGGCATCTACTGCCACATCAAATTTCACATTTTCCTTTTTATAACGTTCTTCCAACTCTGCAATTTTGCTGCGCACCAACTTCGCAACTTCTACGGCATTGGCATCAGATTGTTTTTTGAGGACAAGCCCTACCGAACTTTTGCCGTCTATTCGATTCAAATTCACCATGTCTTTTTTATCCTCAATCACATCTGCAACATCATATAACTTTACAACACTTGCGCCCGGAATTTGGAAAATGACCAATTCTCGCAATTCTGCTACACTCGTAAATTTGCCCGCAAGGTGAATCCGAATCTGCTGCTCGTCTGATTTTATTTTTCCAGTAGGAAAATCCAAATTCGCATTGCCAATCGCCTGCACGACTTGCATCAGCGAAACATGGTGCGCATCAAGGCGGGTTTGGTCAATATTCACGCGGACGGCAGGCTCTTCTGCCCCCGAAATACCTATGTCTCCCACACCTTTTATGGCTGCAATTTGCGGTTTTATGTCGTCTTTTACCATTTGGAAAAACTCCGTAGGCGGAAGGGAAGACTTGACTCCAATCTGCATAGTTGGGAAGTCATCACTGCCAAATTTGCCTACAGTTGGGGTTTTGCAGGTAGTAGGCAAGAGGGCTTGCACCTGATTGACTTTGCGTTGTGCCTCGCGAAGGCTTGCATCTACGTCCGAACCTGAAGCAAGCTCTATCACCACAGAAGACATGCTTTCCATCGAAGTCGTGTTGATACGTTTCACGTTTTCCAAAGAAGAAAGGGCATCTTCTATCGGCTTTGAAACGGAATTTTCGACCTCGGACGGGGCGGCTCCGGGATAAATGGTAACGACTGTAACGACAGGTGCGTTGAATTTTGGGAGTAATTCGTAGCCGATGGCGCTGTAGCACAAGGTTCCGAGCAGTCCTAACACCAAAAATATAACTACGATGATGGAAGGACGTTTTATGACGAGTTCTGTTAATGTCATGGTTTTTTTATTTTGTATTTCACGCAGATTTGCGCAGATGATAGCGGATTTCGCAGATATAGATAGGAGAATTTGATGGTATCTTTTTTATTTTTTATTTTTTATTCACCTTCTGTTTCATAATTAAACTCCAATTTACTTTGAATAATGATTTCGGTTAATATTTTATTCAAATTTCCTTGCTTCTCAACTTCTTTAAAACGTTCTGTTAAAATAGGAATATTTATAAGTTCTTCTATACATGTCATATAGTTTTCTACAATTGATTCTATTATATATGTTTTTAAGGCATTTTTTGTTATTTTTTTGTGCAATTCTGATATGGATTCTGTCGTTTTTACCACAAAAGTGATTGGATATTTTTCTGTTTTATCAATGTCTAAAAAATATTTTTTGAAATCTAAAGTTTCTGTAACTTGGAAAAAACGCCCTAAAGGTTTCATTACAAAATCAATTCCACCATCATTTGCATTGGTTCGTCCTGTTTTATACAACTTGAGAGATTCTTCAAATATCTGCGCAGGATTGGACGTAAAGCCCCAAAATATGATTTTATCCTTGTAGTAGTATTTGAGAATCGCATAACTCACAATCTCAAAAAGTCTTGCATCAACATTTGGTGCAAGCAATGACAAAATAAAGGTTTCTATGTTTATAGAATCCTTATTTTCAATGGATTGAAGTTCTTCACAAACCTTAATGAACTGTTGAAAAGCATCTTGTTTTGTCGCAATATAAGTATCTATAATTTCAATAATCACTTTTGCAATATTATAGTCTTTTTTATTGTGCTTAATTTTCAATAAATTTTCATTAATCCAGTAGCGATTTGTGCTTAAATTGCGCAGAATAGGCTCATATTCGCTATTTGGGAAAAACTTTTTAAATTCTTCTTTCATGCGACTATTTAAAGCATGATTTTGCAATTTATTTCCAAAAGGTAATTCCCTTTGCCTAAGTAGCAATTTTGAATATTCTGCACCTTCGTACTTTGCGTAGTCTCCTGTTATGTCATATTTTTTGTTTATATAATCTTCTACAAGTACATAAATAGCATACAAATTCGCAAAGCTGCCCCTTGATTTTGAGCCGCTATTAGCCGATTTTGTTTTTTGGTTCAAATATTGTAACAAATCGCTACGTTCAAAAATATCATGGGCAGAAGATACCCCCATTTCATTTTCCAAAATTGCTACAATTTTACTCGTGAATAGATGCTCCATTAGATTCAAATAAAGTGAAAGAATTTGTTTCTATTTTTTCAGTTTGATAGGTTTTGAGCGGTTTTTCAAGTTGTCCGCCTTGAAATTCCGTAGCTAATCCCAATCGCCTAAGCCCTATTTTAACATACTCGTCTTGTAACTCAATCCCAATCGAATTTCGATTCAGGCTTTGGGCAACAAAAGAAGTCGTAAAAGTGCCAGAAAAGGGGTCAAGTACTACCGCATTTTCATGGGAACTTGCTTTAATTATCCTTTCCAATAAACTTATAGGCTTCTGCGTAGGGTGATTTTCGTACTCGTCCATTCTGTATCGAACCCTTGAAAACTCCCAAACATTTCCTGGCACTTTGGCTGAATTATAGACTTGTGGCGGATTTTTTCGATAATCTATCAGTTTTCTATCTGCCCCCGTTTTAGCAGTTACCAAAATATCCTGCGCATTGAAAATGTAATGATTGCTGTCTTTCACGCAAAATAAAATGGGTTCATACAGAGAGCCATAATGTTTTTTGGCTTGAACGCCAGAGCTATCATAGTACCAAACCAAACGCGACAAAATCGTTAATTTGCTCCGCAAGAAAATATCAAAATATGGCATAAATTGCGTGGAAGTCATTACATAAAAACTGCCATGAGGCTTCAATTTTTTCACGCACAATTCCAACCATTCGTAGCACCAAGTCAAATAGCTTTCGTCTGTTTCCCATTTATCCATACAACCATTGAAATTTTTGCCTATATTGTAAGGAGGGTCTGCGAAAATTAAATCTACAGAATTATCTGGAAGGGCGTTTAATCCTTCCAAAACGTCTCCCCAAATAATCTTGTGTTTCTCTGTTCCTAAAATTTCCATGATAATGAAGTTGTGATTTTCTCACAGATTTGCGCAGATGATAGCGGATTTCGCAGATATAGCCTGTTTCTCATCTGCGACATCTGCTCAAATCTGCGGTTATCTGCGTGAATGAAAAGAACTATTTTTGTAAAATCTCAATGCTACTTTGGTCTTCCAAGTTGATTTGCCCTGTGATAATGAGCTGCTCTCCTACCGTCAAACCCTCTTTTACCTCTATCAATTCGCCCGAAGACATGCCAAGGGTTATCGCTTTTAACACAGCTTTTCCGCCTTGTGCAATGAATACTTTAGGCTCTTTGATGCTGCCAACAAGTGCATTTCTGGGGATAAACAAGCCCTCCATGCCGCTTACGGTATTGCCTACAAGTCGCCCGTACATGCCCGCTTTGATAGGGCTTGTAGAGGAATTTTGTACGGCTACTTCCATTTTGTAGTTGTGCGCATTGTCCGATTTGACGGAAATGAGTCCCACCGTTCCTGCGTAAGTTACGCCTTCATATACGTCTGTTTTGAGTTGCAAACCCTGCCCTTCGTGGAATTTTAAGATGTCGCCTTCAGGAATCATGACGATTAATTTCAAGGCAGAAACGTCCGTTACGGTTCCCATCGGGATAGGCGAAGGCGAAGCAGGGGCAGCCATAGAGCCAACTTCAAAGTTTTTCATAGTCAAAACGCCTGAAATGGGCGCAAGAATGGAGGTTTTTGCCAACATTTCTTGCGTAGTTTTGATTTGTGCTTCTACACTTTTTACGCCTAAATTGGCTTGGTCAATTGCCATTTTAGCTTGGTCAATCGCCATTTCTGCCTGATTTACGCCGCCTTGTACTTGATTGATGCCGCCTTGTGCTTGATTTACAGCCGCTTGCGCTTGAGTTACCCCTGCTTTTGCGTTTTGAACCATGACATCAGTTGTAGCATTTTCTTTGGCAAGGTTTTCAAAACGTGCCAAATCTCTGTTGGCTTTGTCTAACAAAGTGAGGGCAGATTCGTAGGCATTTTGCGTAGTTTTGACCGATTTTCGGGCAGTTTCCAAACCATTTTGGGCAGAAACCAAGCCACTTTGTGCCGTTCTTACGCCTGCTTGTTGTGTAGCAAGTTGTGCTTGCTGTGCCTGCAACTGAATTTGTAACATGGTGTCGTCAATCTTGGCGAGGGTCTGTCCTTGTTTCACATAGTCGCCTTCTTTGACCATGACTTTCAGGATTTTGCCCTGCGATTCCGCCGCTACATTCACTTCTTTGTTGGGCGCAAATGTGCCGATATAGCTAAATTCGCTGTTTACGGTCTCACGTTTGAGGATAGCAACTGCTACAGGAACGCTTACATTTTCCTGTTTTTGGACTTTTGCAGCGTCTATTTTTTGCTTGTTGTTGAACAAGGTGTATGCCCCGCCGCCGACAAGGGCTATGGCAAGAACGGCAAAGATGATTTTTCTCATATATTGTTAGAAACTGTGTTTTATTTC
This sequence comes from Bacteroidota bacterium, assembly GCA_043751755.1. Lineage (GTDB taxonomy): Bacteria > Bacteroidota > Bacteroidia > J057 > J057 > JAAFHL01. The sequence goes on from JAYUZN010000996.1 coordinate 4,594, forward strand.
GCGCAGAGTTGAGCAGATGTAACCGCAGATGACAAGAGTTTATTGACAAGATTGACAAGATAAACAAGATAGAAAATGAGGCAGATTTCATTTCTCATTTCTCATTTCTCATTTCTCATTTTTCATTTCTCATTTTCTTTTCATTTGTTTCAAATAGATAAATTCCTTTTTTTTCCATAAAATCAAGTTCTATTGCTTGCCAGCTTGCATTTTTTCGGGGATAAAATGGAGGCGTAGCAATATAGGCTTCCCTTTTCAATCCTTCGTAGTTTTGGGCTAATTTCTCGTCCAAAAAAGTAATCGTATTGCCTAATTGCTCTGCGGCTTTTTTTCTATTTTTTCGGATAGCTCTTTCGCCTTCGCTGTCTGCATTTAATTTCATTTCTACAAAACAAAAATCATAGTTATCGAAAATAATAAAATCACAACGGCTCTTACCAAATTCTATCAACCCATTTTTCATGTCAATCGGAATAAATGCCGTTTTTATCGCATTTTTTATCGTAAATAGTTTATCTATTGCTAAATCATGGAAGATTACTTCTATTCCTTCTTTCATCATCGTACATGTATTATCCCTATTGTTATAATTGAGCATAATATAGGAACGGTCATTTTCAATATCTATGACAGAAAACTCAGGTCTTACTTCTATTTCCAACAAATCAGGCATTTGTTCAAAAACAGCCAATAAACGTGTTTGTAAACGCTCAAATTTGTTCATCTGGCAAAAGTTTTAGCGTGAATGTTCATCAAAGCCTGAAAGTCTTCGCCCAATATTTCCGAAACATCATCTAAGTAATTTTGTTCAATCATGCCTGTTTCTGTGTCAAAAATAGGCTCACAATAGGCTGCATCTTCGCCAAAAGACTGATTTCCCAAAGAATACGCAGAAAAATCATTTGCTGATAACCAAAACTCTTTTTCAATTATGCCATTTACTTCCTTTTCTGCTGCCACATTTTTTTCCACAACCCGATTTGCAAACAACAAATTGTTAAAAACTGCCAAGATATAAGGGCTGTGTGTGGTGATAATGAGCTGATTATCCTCGTCATGATTGACCATATAAGCCAATAATTCTATCAAGTTTTTTTGCGCCACAGGAAACAAATGTGCTTCAGGTTCTTCGATAATGCGGAGGGCTTTTGAATCTGATACAATAAGTATAAATATATCTTGTAAAATTCTTATTACCTCTTGCTGTCCAGATGAGGCATTAGATAGGTAAACAGATTCTCTTTCATTTAATATAAGCTTTTCTCCAGAATTATCTATATTATATTTTCCTTTTAAGATTTTTGCGGCTTTGTCTTTAAAAAAAGATAGTTTCTTTTTTTTCTTATTGTCTGTTACATAGTTTTCAATAATCCCTTCAAAGCCTTCAAACTTCTTGAAAAATCGTTTTATGGTTTCTATTTCTTGGATAAATCGTAACATCAACGTTTCTTCAATGGTTTGTGATTTTTCTGTCAAAGATTGCTTCTCATTTTGTTCTATTTTACTCTGAACATGTGCGAACAGATATTTTTCAAATAAATCAGAATAATTGACGGTTACATTCCTACCTGCAATGACAAATAGTGAATAGCGTATCTTATCTTCAAATAATTGATTTATCAACTTAAAAATATTATCAAGATATTTCGCTGTAAGTATTCCGTCATCATTTGCTTCCAAATAGTTTATTTGAGGAATTAAATCATTTAATTTTTCAGAAAAATCATCATTCAAAAAAATATTACTTACTATTACTTTCAATTTATTATGTTCATCAAGGCTTACATTTATATATTTATTTTTTTCTATGCTATAATAAAACCGTATGTTGAACGAAGTTTTGTGAAGACTTAAACCAAAAAAATGATGAAATTTCTCTTTAATAAGAAGTACAAGATGGTCTTGATAATTGAACAATTCACTTTCATTTTTATATATTTGATACACTAAATCCTGCCTCAAGGTCTTGAAAAAATAAATCAGCCTTGAAATCGTGCTTTTGCCACTTGCCTGTTCGCCTATCAGAACCAAGACTTTTTTCAGTTCTATTTCTGCGGATTGTACGGGACCAAAGTTTTTGATGATGATTTTTTGCATAAGATTCGTTTTGTTTCGCGCAGATTTTCACAGATTTAACCGCAGATTTTCGCAGATTTTTTCAACTTTCAACTTTTAACTATATTCCCAAATCCTTTATAATCGTTTCTACTATTTTTTGATGCCGTTGTGTTATAAAAGCCTTGTCTATTGTGCTAAGAACAGCGATTTCTGTCGTCATTGTGAGTTTTGTTTTGGCATAAACGACTCTTTTTTTGGCGAAATCGTAGTTTTTGGCGGCAGCATTCCATTTTTGCGTGAGCAAAGTCATGTTACCTAATTTATAAGTATATTCGTCTCTAAATGTCGTGTCAAAGTCTGTAAACCAATTCGTTGCAGGATTCGGTGTTTGCGGAATTACATGCTCTAAGGTGGCTTTGTCGAAGTCTAAACTTTGTTCTACTACGTCTTCAGACAGAAGATTGTCTAAGGAATAATAATATTTTGCTATTATCAATTTGGCTATGTCATTGTCTTTAATCGGCTTGTTAAACAAGGTTTTTAACTCGGCTATTTCTGCGTCTTTTAGGGCAAAAACGGCTTCTGCGGCAGAGATGTCGCCTCTGTTGAGATGGTTTATTGCCTCATAAATGGGCTTTGAACTAAACCTCAACGTGCTTAATAACATGTATAAGGTCTGTTTTTCAAAGGCTGCCAAAAAACTCAACATCTGGTTTTCTGTTGCTTTTTTTCTAAATAAAGATAATAATAAGTTTAAAACATAACGCTGATTACCCACTTTAAGTAAAAACTGAAGGGTATTTCGCATTTGCTGATTCTCAAATTCTGCATTTAATATTTTTGTGTATGCTGCTAAATTTGCTTCAATGTCTTCATAAAATAAGATTGTTTTATGTTTACCTAAATTGGGCTCAAAATTATGCTTGTAAATTTCTTGCAAATCATTAAACGCAGAATATCGTTGGTTACCACCCCTTTTGCTTTCTACATAACGGCTAATAAACTCTGTATTTAACTCATAATTATCCTCCAAATGTTTCCATTTAGCATTAGGGACTATATCTTTATATTTTACTTCGTCCTGCGCTTTGAGTTCATAAAATTTGCTGATTAAAAAATTTCTAAATAAATCTTTGTTAGATAAAGGCAAGCCTCTGTTATTCAATATTTCAAAAATTTGATATGCAATGTCAAATTTTGAGGTTCTAATTTGAACAATACTCACCTTATTCATTAAAAAAAAGAAAAAAGCGTCTATTTTATTTGCGTTTTCTGAAGTCAAATACCCTTCTTTGTTTAAAAACATTAACTTTAAGCGTTCAATAAAAAAAGTTCTGTTCTTAAAATAACGCATGGTTACTTCTTGCTGTTCTTCGGAAGCCTCCGTCATCACAATATTAGTCATTTCTCCACATTTTAACACTTCTTCTAATACCACATCATAATTAAAACCTATAGTGGATTGTATTTTTACTTTTTTTTCAGGTCTTATAAAAAGCCCAATACTCTTTTTCTGATTAAAAATAATTTCATCAATGGTTTGAATAGCATTATTCAAAAATGGAACAATAGACTCCTTTTCTACTGAAATAATACGGTCTGTGGACACAATTTCTTGCAAAAAACACTTTATAGCCGCCAAAAGGAGTGAAATAGTTGTTAGTCTTTGTTGCCCATCTACCACTTCATACTCCCGTATTTTTTGCTCATTTTCAATCAAAACGATGGAACCCATAAAGTAAATATTAGGGTTCGTACTTTCGTAAAAATCAATCAAATCCTGCCAAAGCATATTTACCTGATTGTTTTTATCGCTTTTGCCAATACAATCCCATGAATAAGGGCGTTGATATTGAGGGATAATATAGGTCATATCCCGCGCAAATAGGTCATTCAATACTTTTTGTTCTGGAGTAAATTCCATGATGTTTTGGTTTGGTTCGCGCAGATTTTCGCAGATGAAAGCAGATGTCGCAGATAATTAGGGTTCTTATTTTTCAACTTTCAACTTTCAACTTTCAATTCACATACTTTTCCTTCAATTCTCCCCTTATCATTTGCACTTTGAGGCGGGCATTTATATAGTCGAGTTGTGCAGAAAGACGGTTGCGTTCTGCTTCTTTGATAGCGATTTCGGCGTTGTTTACTTCGAGGCTTGTGCCTACACCTTCCTTGTATTTGAGTTGCGTTTTGGCAAACACACTTTTGGCAAGTTCCACATTTTCCGTTTGTGCCTTGTAGGTGTCGCGGCTGTTTTTGAGCGTTGTAAGGGCATTTTCCATTTCCATTTGCAAGCCTCTTTGTAGCATTTGGCGCGAAACCTTGATTTTATCTAAACTAATCGTTGATTCCTGAATTTTGGCACGTGTGCGGAAGCCGTCAAAAATCGGGATATTCACCTTCAAACCTGCGGCACTTTGACTGAATGTCCCCGTTTCGGAAAAGGTAAAAACAGGTTTTCCTTGCATATTGAACTGATAATAGCCGAAAGCATAGACCGAAGGGTAATAAGTTGCTTGATAGCGGCGGCGATTGTAGTTTTCCAACAACTCTTGCTGGTCAAGTAGCTTAGATTCAATGCGTTTTGTATAATCAATGCTGCGAAGTTTGTCGATATCTTCGTCATCTATCTTCATTTCGGGCAGTTTTTCGGTCAAAATGAGCTTGTCTTCCATGGGCATTGCCATTTGAAATTTCAGCAATTCCACCGTCAAAGCCACGATTCGCTCAAATTTTACCTGTTCGGTTTTGAGATTATTGATAGAAATCTGGATTCTGTCCAAGTCCATTTTTTCTACCAAACCATTTCTATACATCGCATCAGTATCTTTGTGCAGGTTTTCGAGCCTTTGCAAATTCAAAGCTATCAAAGTGCCGCCTTCTTTTGCTGTCAAAGCCGAATAATAAGCAGTTGCTACATTGTTAATGATGTCAATTTCAGTGCGTTGTGTCATGATTTTGGAGAGATTGACAAACTCCTTTGCGGCTTGCATTCCAATGAAAAACGTGCCATCAAACACCAATTGACTCAAATTGACGGCTGCATTGTGCTGAAAAGGCTGTCCAATCTTAAATTTGGTTAATTCGCCCGTTTGTGGATTTGGAAAAAATATCTGAGGAACTTGAATATTCCCCTGCAAATTGAGGCTTGCATTGACTTGTGGCAGCCCTGCACCGAGCAGATTATCTACTTGTGCTTGGGCAATATATTCTTCAAAATGACTGGTTTTGAGGCTATATTGATTGTCAATGGCATATTTTACGCATTGCGAAATGTCGAAAGCATGGCTGCTGCTTTCTTGGGCAATGCCCAAAAAGGGAAACAAAAAACAGATGGAATAAAGAATTTTATACATATTTTTTATTAAATGAAAATTAAGAAATAAGAATTGAGAAATAAACGCTTAGGAACAATAATTAAATAAAGTAACATTTTGGTTTATCAAAAACATTGATTTATACATAATTGCATGGCTTTCATTTCGACAAGCTCAATGTAAGACATTTTTTAACTTTCATTTTTCATTTTTAATTTTTCCCAAACTTCTCTGCCTTTATTGGTAAGAAGTCCATATATATAGAAGCGAAAAAGTTCGAGATGTACCTTGTG
>JAYUZN010000997.1:0-12395 GCA_043751755.1 Bacteroidota bacterium
GATTATAAGCTGCGGATAGTGCTTACAGGGGATATAACAAAATATGCATTTGCAGCTAATTTAAAGGACTATGAAATCCCTAAGTTAGCGAAATTGGGGATTATTGGCATAGATAAGTCTCCTTTTTTTGCTGATGAAGAACATTTCAAAAATGAGGCTTATGACAAATTACGTTTGGGCATTTTTACGGAAGGTGATATATATTTGTACATAAATACCCTTAATAAAGAATTGGCAACTAAAATAGAGAAAAATGTTGAGCTATTTTTTGTATTAAGAAATTTTGGGACGAGACAAAGTAAAGGTTTTGGCTCTTTTACCTTGAAAGAAACGAATGTGCTAAGATGTGAAAATCTATTAAAAATATATGTAAATACCTTAAAAAAAGAGGTAGAGAACAGCCATTTTTTCACTATTTTTAAACAAATAACAGACACCCATAGACAACTTAAAAGTGGTTTACCTGCGACAATTGAGGAATCTAAGTTGTTAGATTATTTGAGAAAAAAGAACAATGATGAAGAGGTAGAAGGCGATAAGAAGGCGATTCATGATTTTTTCTACCAAGGGAATTTTGTAAAAAATGAAAATAGTGTCTTTGCAAGGGCTTTATTGGGTTTAGCAGGGAGTTATGGTTATACGAAACTTAGGATAAGAAATGTCAGTATCAAAGACTCTGAAGAAGAAGTAGAACGCTTTAAAACGCCTTATACATTCAAAGTCGTAGGTAAAACTATTTTTCTTATAGTACATACCATTCCAGACATTATGTTCGATAAAGAATTTATCTTTTCTTCTAATATAGAAGATGATGAGAAATTAACCCTTAAAACGCCACATAAAAATAACATTGAATTGATTGAATTTATCAAACAACATTCCGGATTTACCTCATTAAAATAACATGACAAAGACCTATCTCGCACTCTCGCTCGGTCCCGTTGTAGCCACGCTTAACCAAGCTCGCACTACGCGTGAGCTTTGGCTTGCCAGCTACACACTTTCCAAGTTAGCCAGCATTTGCATGGCTACAAAAACAGAAAATGTACCAACCTTATCAATCCTTTCGCCGCAATTATGGGATAAGGAGAAACCCACGTATGGCGCAGGTATCTATCCTGATAGAATCTATTGGAAAATAGACAATCCATTGAATAGCACGCAAATACAATCCATTCAAGATGCCATTTTGAAAGCATTAAGGGCGGCTTGCAATTCTCAAGTTTCCGATACAGAATGGGACAGTTTTCTCCGTATGGTTTGGGTGCAAGGAACTTGGTCAGAAGAGGAAATCGAAGAAAAAGACAAGTCTTTTCTCCAAAGGCTAAACGACCTCTTAGATACTGCAGAATTAGCAGAAAAGTGGAAACTTGAGCAGCCTATAGATGTGCTGACCAAACTCATTGGTAAAGATGACCTAAAGCTCTTAGACAGACCTATTTACCAATGGCGAAAAGAATCCCTTGAAAATACGAAAGACCTCATGTACTTAACATATGCAGGAGAGGATATTGGTCGTTTTCCTTCGATTATAGAGATTACGACAAGACCCCTAAAAAGCAAAGGTACGAATACAGATACGGAATGGTATGAAGATAAAATCGAAAAAGCCATTTCTGAAAGATTGCGAAAAAATGCTGTAGATAAGGACGAAGATTTCATCGGAAAAATAAAAAAACATTATCCTGACGACTTTCTCGTTTCCCACAAGTACCTCTGTATGATACAATCTGATGGAGATGGCGTAGGGGCTTTGTTGAAGAACTTAGGAAATGACACAGATAAACTCACCCTTTTTTCCAACTGCCTCAACGAATTTGCAGTAGAAGCCTCGCGCAGGGTGGTAGAATATGGCGGCACACCTGTATTTGCAGGAGGCGATGATTTGCTGTTTTTAGCTCCTGTTATGCACCAAAATGACGCAGGGAAAAACATTTTCCATTTATTGCAAGAATTAAATACAGCATTTCCCGAGCCTTTTGCAGCAAAAAATTTACCCACAGATTCTCTTTCGCAGTCTTTTGGCTTGTCGATGAGCTATTACAAGCACCCTTTGCAAGAAGTAGTGAAAACTACTCAAGGTTTGTTGTTTGCAACGGCAAAAACGCATGTAGAAGGGAAAGACAAAAAAAATGCCATTGCTTTCCACGTAGAAAAACACAGTGGGCAGTATTTTGAGGCATGTTTGGGCATAAAAGGGGCATTTTTTGAGGCATTTATGGCTTTGCTCAATGCTTATCAAAAAGATGACAGCCGTTTTCTCACTTCGGTCATGTTTCAGTTGCGGGAGCAAAAAGCTATTTTGGCAGAAATGGCGCACAAAAAAGAGCGACTTGCTGCTTTTTTTCAGAAAAATTTTGATGAAGACCCTCATCATGAAAATAGGGGCTTATTGGATAGGATTGAAAACTTGGTATATATACAGTTTTTCGAAAAACCTTGTATGACCGATGAAACGGCAAGAGACAGCCATTTGAAGCGCATTTTTTCCTGCCTCAAATTCATTCATTTTTTGCGTGCAAAAGACACAAAAGAAGACGATAACATTTAACCTCCTCATGTATGGCACTATACAAAATTACGCTTCGCCCGCTTGATAGCTTCTTTTTTGGAGGCTCGCGGACCTATAATAACGACAAAAGAGGCAAGACTTCTTACAAAGACGCGAAAGGCAAGGATAAGGCAGACAAACAAAATTATTTTGTACAATCGGAGCAATTCCCGCAGCAATCTGCTGTGTTAGGTATGTTGCGTTATCAAGTTTTGGCGCAAAATGGCTATTTAGATTATGACAAAAAAGGTTTGACAGCTTCCGATACAAATATCACCAATTTGATTGGAGAAGAAGGCTTTTCGCCTAATAATCAAGCAATTGAGTATGGCAAAATAAAAGCCATTTCGCCTATTTTTCTCACAAATGGCAAAGAAAATGTAATTCCACAAGCTTTAGATTTTGCCTACAATTCGGAAAAAAGGGAGGCTATACAGCAAATCCTGCCCACTTTTGAGAACGAAAAACAGCAGGTTTATAACAGTCAAAAAAAGGCGTGGGTTACAACAGCAGATACAGGCACAAGCTATAACTATAAGTATGGCAAGCCCGATTTGTTGGTAAATGCGAATGGGAACACCCAATATAAGGTAGAATATGATGAAGATTATGAGGGGAAAGTTATAAAAAACGGACTATTTTATCCTTTTATCAAAATTGGGATAGACAAACTTAAGCCAGAAAATGCCTTTTACAAGCAAAAACGTTATCAATTAGCCAAAAATTGGTCTTTTGCATTCTTTGCAGAAATGAACGAAGTGCCTGAAAAGGGCATTACATATATGGGGGCAGAAAGGTCTGCTTTTGCTTTTGAGGCACATGAAATAACAGCCGAACATACGGCGAAATCGAAATTTGAAGCCACTTTTCAGGCTGCTTTTTCGCACCTTGACGGCAAAAATGCCCTTGTTTTGACTTCTGATGCCTTTGTAAATTACGAAGATATAGCCAAACATAGCCTATTTCATATTTCTCAAATAAGAGATTATCGGGCTTTGACCAACAACTACAACAGTTTAAACCGTTCTGCCCAATATGTGCTAATGGGCAGAGGCTCTGTGATTTATGCGGAGGATATTGCTACATTATCTGCCCTATTCAATAAGCCACATTTTCAAAATATAGGGTACAATCATTTTATAACAAAATAACTATTTTCAACAATAAGGACGAGTGAGAAATAATCTAAACCGACATTTTCGATATATCTTATTGATTATGATAAACTTATATTAACTTTCAACTCTCAACTTATAACTTTCAACTACTTATGAGTCATTTTCAAACAGATATTTACCTTATTCATTGCCTTACGCCGCTTCATGCAGGGAGCGGCGAGACGAACTATGGCGAAATCGACAAATTGGTGCAGCGCGACCCTACCAATCATTTGCCTACTATTTATAGTTCGGCACTCAAAGGGGCGATTAGGGAGTTTTGCGAAGAGTTTTGCAAGGAAGAAAATAAGCCTGATATGATAGCTATTTTTGGCGGAAAAGGGCTTGACGAAAAACCTGAAAAAGAGGAGACCCCGCCCAAAAAAGAAGACAGTGGAAAACCTGCCAAACAAAGCAGCAAGCCCGGAAAATGCCGCTTTTTCAGCGCGGATTTGCTGTGCCTGCCTGTTCAGGGACTCAAAAACCCCTATTTTTTGACCACATCAGCTAGTGTATTGGCAGAAATGAACCAAAAAATGGAGGCTTTAGGGGCTGCTAAAGATGCCCTTAATTCCGCAAAAATTAGCCAAGAAATAGCTGTTTTAACCGCAGAAATGCAAAATGCAGGTACCTCTGCCGCAAAAAAGGAAGAAATAGAAGAAGATATCAAAGCACTTGAAAAGAACAAACAAGAACTTGAGCTATTTCAATGGAACACAGCAGTTTCTGCTGATGCAGAAGACTTGAATTATGAGATAAAAGGCAAGAAACTCACTACTTCTTGCTTGGCAGGTAGCGAGGTATATTTGGTAAGTGAAGATGATTTCTGCCAAAATATTGCCAAAAACTTGCCTGTCATTGCGCGCAATCACTTAGACAATGGCGAAAGTAAAAACCTCTGGTATGAGGAAATTGTGCCAAGAGAAAGCCGTTTTGTATTTGCAGTAGCTGCACCTACAAAAGAGGCTTCTCTATTGCAAACCCTTAAAGAGTATATAAATGGCACAACCATTCACATAGGCGCACATGCTTCTATAGGCTATGGCTATTGCAAAATCACTAAACTTAACTAAAAATGAAAACGCAAATCGAAAAACATATACCTACCGCTTGTAAAGTGTTACAAGCCTATTTGAAGGAGAAAAACAAAACCCTTTTCCCGAAAGAATTCAAAGGCTATATTGCAGCTTTTGGTCCTTCGGTGCGCATGTCGGGTTTGCTCTCTACTTTGGCTTTTTACAGTGCCACAAAAGGTGCGAAAGAAGACAGGGCAAAAGTATTGCAATGGCTCTGTTTGATTCTTTCCGATTGTGGCGGATCCGCAGTTTTGTTTGAAGAAGTCTGCAAAAGGCAGGGAGATGCCGCTTTTATCCGAAAAACAGAACATGACTTGTCTCATGCAGTTACCGCCCTGAAATTGGCTTTTAGGACATTTCCTGTGGAGGGAGACACGCAGGAAAACGATTAATTTCTTGTCATTCATTCAACATAAACAATATGCCAAATAACGTATCCTATCTTTTTCATAAAGATTATTATCACAATCGCGGAAGTAATACCTTAGATTGGAGCAGCAACGATGATGCAAAACATAAAGGTAACAAGGCTTTTTTTGACTTCAAAAACAAGCAAATCTTTGGGGAATCTTTGGTAACTGTTCCTTCTATCAAAGCAGAAAATGGGTTTTCCTTAGAAACTCTTTATCCCGGCTTGTTTTATGGCGCAGGTTTAACGCATGAAACAGGCTCCGTCGGGGAATTAAAATTGGGCTTTCAATTAGATTTCACAACGGGAATGCCTGTCTTGATGGGGTCGAGCATCAAAGGCTTGATACGGGCGTACTTTCCACATTTCAAAGAAGATGCGAAAAAGCCTCTTTTGCCTGTTTTAGTCTCTACAGAAAAAGACATAGATAAAAAAAACGCAGAAGAGAACACCATAGACAAGAAAAAGAAACTCGCTTTGTACATTGCAAGGCAGTTGAGATGGATAAAAACAGAAGAGGACTTTCATGCTTATTTGGAAAAAAAAGTAACAGACGAAACCATTAGCAGTCTCTGCCAACAAGTGCATGAGTTAGAACTTAGCATGTTTGAAGGCATAGACATTGATAAGACGAAAGCCGAAAATAAAAAATGCTTTTTGTCCATTTACAAGAGAGATATTTTTCATGAAGCGATTCCCATTCAAGTGGAAAACAAGAAGCTATTTGGCATAGATTCCATTACCCCGCATATCAGTCATAAAGAAGGCGTAAGTTACGAGCAAGCCATGCTGAAAAACCCTACCCCCCTTCCCTTTCTCAAAGTATTGCCGCAGGTTATCTATCAATTTCAATTTCATTTCAAAGAAACAAACCTCCGCGAAAAAGGGCTTATTTCTCCTCAAAAGAAAACCGATTTGGCACGAAATATCCTTACGACTTTTGGCATAGGGGCGAAAACGAATGTGGGCTATGGGCAGTTCAAAAATGGGAAGGAGTGGGTGGCAGACAACTATGAAGAAGCCGAAACAGGCGAAAAACAAGCGCAAACAGGCAATAAAACGAGCCTCTTGCCCATTCCTGTCAATTCTCCTGAGTTTAAGATTTTGCGTGCAGATAAAGATAAAATAGAGGCAAAAGTGATTGATAATGTAAATAACATACTCAAATTACAGCTTTTTGTCAAAAACTATCCTAACGAATGGCTGAATTATCCTTTTCCTTCGGCAGCTGCTTACAAGATAGGCACGATTCTCAAATTGCAGGTAAGAAAGGATAGGGGAACTATTTATTTTAAATTGTAAGCAGATGCAACACCTCATCAAAACCATCGATTTGTCTTTCAACTACCGCCTTCAGCAGCATCAAATCCCCTTTTTCCGCAAGAAAGTCTGGGACTTTGTCGGCTGGGGGGCGGAGGTATTTCACAATCACGACATAGAAGAAGGCACGATTATCGGCAACAAACATCGCTATCCGCTTGTGCAGTATCGCACTTGCGGCGGCTATGCCAATATGTGGGGCGTGAACGAAGGCGCGGAGGCTTTGCTGCGCTTAGGGGAAAATGCCCATTTCCTACCTGCCTTGCATAAGCCTATCATTGAGCCGTTTACAATGTGCCTCACGCCCTACAACGAGCCGCAGTTGTACAAGCTGTTTGGCTATGTGCCGTTTCACAAAAACGCCTATCAGGAATATCGGCAGGCGGCAAATTTTCGGGCACGTATCGCTATTTTGGAACGAATCCTCACCAATCATCTTGTGGCTTTTGTGTATGGCGTAGGCTGGGAGTTGGACAAAACTATGCCTTTACAAGTCGTTTTGCATGATATTACGGAAGTGGGTAGGGCTGTGTATCAGCCTGCGGATAAGAGTGCGAAAAATGTATATACGGCTTTTGATTTGTCGTTTTATGTAAATATAGAACTGCCTGACCAAGCGGGAATAGGCTGCCTGACGGCGTTGGGATATGGGTTGCTCAAAAGATGGGAGGAGATAAATCATTATTAGATTTGGTTTCACGCGGATAAGCGCAGATGAAAGCAGATAGCGCAGATAGGAGAGTTCTTTGACATATCGGATTTTTTTTTGGTTTTCACCACTAAGGCACTAAGAATCACTAAGTAATGAGGTAAAAGAAGATATCTAAGCTATGCTTTTCTTCTTTGTGTTCCTTGGTGCCTTAGTGGTAAATTATAATTTTATTCTTTTGGTGTTCCTAAAGCACACGAAGGGGCGGCTGTTTTCAAAAAATAGAATAGGGCATATCCAACCAGTTTTCGCTTTCATAAGCTTCTAAAGGCGGGTTCAGGGCTTCTACTAAGGCGGTTTTGAGGGCTTGCATTTCGGGCTGAACTGCCGACATCACCCTTTCTGCAAAGCTGCATTTGGCTTCTATTTCTTGCTTGAAATGCGCCAATTTCTTCAGGCTCATGCCCGTTTTGTAACGCTGTTCCACCAATTGCACTTGCTTGTAACGGTCAATTTCTGTAGTCAATTGCTGCAAATAATCCTCTGGCAGGCTCAATTCCGTTTTGCCTACCACAATGCCTGTTACGACTTTGGCTTCGTCTGTTTGATAGATATGCACTTTCTGCTCATTTACAGCAAAACTATAGTACGTTATAATGCTGCGAAAAAAAGCTATATCCGTTTCGGTGATGGGCTTGTGCGCCGAGAAAGTAAGATCATCGGCAAAACGCGTATAAGTGATTTCTCCGGCTTGGCAATATTGCTGCAATTCGGCATCAAAATCCAAGCAGGCGTAGTTGGACAAGACGGGCGAAGTGGGCGAACCCATGGGCAGGCGGTCGTGATAGCAGCAAAGGCGCGCAAGCAAAGCAAGGACTTCGGATTCCATTTTCGGAAAATGTTGCGCCCAGATGTCATGCACTTTTTGGAGAGAAATAAGGTGAAAAAAGTCTTTGAAATCGATATTGACCATAAACGCCTTGCCTAAATGCTGTTGTGCATTGGTAAGAATGCTGCGCTCGTCTTCGTGATTTGCGCAGATACAAAAGCCATACACCGCCGCAGGACGCAAGGCGTGATAGGTGCATTGAAGGAAATCGTTGAGGCTGCGTAACACTTCTTTCAATTCGTCTTCGGGGTCTTCTATAAGTCGTTTGCCACCTTTCTTTTTGGCAATAAAATAGCTGTCATAATGGGGGTGTAGGGACATAGCCGTGAGTCTGAGCGGCTCTACTTTGAGCAAGGTGCATAGCTGCCGTAAACTGCGGATTTTCTGAAACTTGAGCGCAGTAGCGCGAATGGTGGTAATGTTCATAAGGAGTTGAGAGTTGAAAGTTGAAAGTTGAGAGTTGAGAGTTAATATAAGTTTTTTATAATCAATAAGATATATCGAAAATAGATGTTTAGATTATTTCTCACTCATACTTATCGTTTGTTATTTTTTCCACAAAGAACAGGATTTTTTTCAGAAATAAAAAAAGTTTTTTTTACCACAAAGTTTTTTTTACCGCAAAGAACGCAAAGGAACCGCAAAGAACGCAAAAGGAATGTTATCATTTTTTCGCTTTTTTGTAAAGATGTCATCTCTTTGAGAGATGACATCTTTACAAAAAAGCCTCATCAAAAGCATCTACCCTCCTTATTCCTTCTATTATGAATCTTATCATCGACAACTACGGCGTACAAATCGAAGTAGAAGACGGCTTATTCCAACTTGTTATGGGCGGAATCTCCAAACGATTTAGCCCACACAAGCTGTCGAGTATCCATATATTGAAGCCTTGCAATATCTCTACTCCCGCACTTGTATTAGCCGCCGAACACCAAGTGCCTGTACTTATCTACAGCCGCACAGGGCGTGTAAAAGCCTGGGTAGGCAGTGCTTCCTATACGAACATCGCCGACATTCGCAAGGCGCAAGTCTATTTTTGCGATAGTCCAGACGGATTAGCATGGGCAAAGAAATTGTTGCTTCAAAAAAATGAAGGACAAATTGCCTGCCTCAACTATTTGGGCAGCAGGCGAAGTGATTTTGTGCCAAAAATTACCACAGCAATAGCTAACATTCACAGAGGAATGGAAAAGCTTGACCAAGCTCAAACACCAGACACTATCAGAGGGTGCGAAGGAAATATTGCCCGAATTTATTGGCAACTGATTGCCGAAATACTCTCAGATACTGTCGAAATCATGGGCAGAGTACAAGAAAATCCGCCCGATATTGCCAATGCTGCGACTAACTATGCGTATGGAATATTATATGGAATGGTAGAGTCGAGCTTGCTGACGGTAGGGCTTGACCCTTATATGGGGATTCTGCACACAAATCGGCATCAGCAGCCCGCACTCGCTTTTGACCATATAGAACCCTTCCGACCTTGGGCAGATGAAATCGTATTAGGACTTATTTTGGACAACAAACTGCTACAAAGCCAGTTGCAACTGAATGAAGAAAATCTGTATCGGCTCGACAAAGTCGCACGTATATTGATTATTGATACTTTTTTTGCCAAAATGGAGGAAAGAACTCGCCTTAACCAAAAGCTGATTAAAAATAAAGACCATATTAATCATTTGAGCGGTTTATTAGTAACAAAGTTGAAGGCGTTTCACCTTTCATAAACAACAACATGACTATCAGAATGATATGCTACGACATTTCTGACGACAAATTGCGGACAAAAATTGCCAAAAAACTCTTCGTTTGGGGCTGTGAAAGGTGGCAATACTCCGTATTTTGTGGCGCACACAGCCCTACTCAATGGCAAAAATGCTGGGCAAGTATTCAGCAACTGCTGGCAAAGTATGGGCAAGGAGACGAAAAAATCATGGCAGTAATTATCTCTGCCCAAGAACTCAGAAGCATGACTACGGTGGGCGAAAAGCCTGACATCGCGGAACTGCTCGGCGAAAAAATCACTTTTTGGTTTTAAGTGGAAAAAAAAATGAAAAAAAGGTAGAAAAGATTTGGATAGTATTCAAATCTTTTTCTACCTTTGCAGCCTATTATTTCCTCACAAACCAAGGGGAAAATTGCCCTCAAAAAGTATGCCAATTTCATCTTGGAAAGGCTGAAATCTTCATATCTAATTGAATGTCAAACAGTTATTTATTTTAGCTGTACAAGTGCCTTTAAATTCAAATGATTACTGAAACTACTCATAGTAGTGTCCATATCCCTACCATACAGTACAAGTGCCTTTAAATTCAAATGATTACTGAAACGTCATAGCTCATGTACTCAAATTCCCAGCTTAGTACAAGTGCCTTTAAATTCAAATGATTACTGAAACTTTGTGCGCCAACACACGAGGCGACAGGGCGCAGCCGTATTCTGCCAAAAGGGGGTTAAGGGCGTGCGGATGTACAAGTGCCTTTAAATTCAAATGATTACTGAAACTACAACAACAACGGTTCCAGACTTAACAAGTTCAATGTGTACAAGTGCCTTTAAATTCAAATGATTACTGAAACTCCAAGAATGTTGATAATGCTGGCACATTAGGTACAAGTGCCTTTAAATTCAAATGATTACTGAAACTTCCTGAATCTTTTGCTGACATTGAGCCAGAGCGGTCGAGTACAAGTGCCTTTAAATTCAAATGATTACTGAAACTGCGTTATAGCCGCTTTTAGCTTTATTTTACCGGGTACAAGTGCCTTTAAATTCAAATGATTACTGAAACTAAGCTCGCGGGTTCTTTGGGTAAGTTGGGAGTACAAGTGCCTTTAAATTCAAATGATTACTGAAACGTCGTTAGCAAGTGTTACGTTACCTCCTTTTCTTCGGTACAAGTGCCTTTAAATTCAAATGATTACTGAAACACTTGGTCGTTTACGGCGATTGCGCCCTGCCCAAAGTACAAGTGCCTTTAAATTCAAATGATTACTGAAACTGTACTCAAATTCCCAAGCCACCTTTCCAGCTTTCGGTACAAGTGCCTTTAAATTCAAATGATTACTGAAACTGTTAGTTCGGTTTTAATAAGTTCGTAATATTTTGTACAAGTGCCTTTAAATTCAAATGATTACTGAAACTGCCATTGTCGCTTTGGGGAGCTGGCTTGCCCGTACAAGTGCCTTTAAATTCAAATGATTACTGAAACGTCTTTATGATTTGAGTTGTATCCATCAGCTGAGTACAAGTGCCTTTAAATTCAAATGATTACTGAAACGAAATGTTCGCGTGCCTTCTGAACAATAGCCCAGCGTACAAGTGCCTTTAAATTCAAATGATTACTGAAACTTTTTGGAAACTTGGTATTTTCCGTAAATCTGTACAAGTGCCTTTAAATTCAAATGATTACTGAAACTGTCCTCGCTGGTGTCGCCCTTGTAAGGCATAGCGTTAGTACAAGTGCCTTTAAATTCAAATGATTACTGAAACTATCCTATATGTGTCTGAAGATTATCATAACTGTACAAGTGCCTTTAAATTCAAATGATTACTGAAACTGGAAAGTAAGCGTAGTTTGCTTTGAATCGGAACCGTACAAGTGCCTTTAAATTCAAATGATTACTGAAACATGAGGAATGTCTTGAGAGTTCTCACCCAAAATCGTACAAGTGCCTTTAAATTCAAATGATTACTGAAACTGCTTCTGGTGACGCAAATCCAACATATTTGTTGAGAAGTACAAGTGCCTTTAAATTCAAATGATTACTGAAACTGAGCAGCGCATGGTGGGTTGAAGGTGAAACTGAAGTACAAGTGCCTTTAAATTCAAATGATTACTGAAACTTACTTCGTGTTTTACACCGTTTCCTTCTAAGTACAAGTGCCTTTAAATTCAAATGATTACTGAAACTACCAGCTTTAACTGCTGCAATAAAAATTTGAAGTACAAGTGCCTTTAAATTCAAATGATTACTGAAACTTTTCTCCTTTGAGATTGGTAGAGATAAACTGTACAAGTGCCTTTAAATTCAAATGATTACTGAAACTCTACAGCAATTTTTGCTGATTCCATCATAAACAGGTACAAGTGCCTTTAAATTCAAATGATTACTGAAACTACCCTCTTACCATATCTTCTGTTCTTTCAGCGTGCAAGTGCCTTTAAAAGTAAATGATTACTGAAACGCCTAACAATGCCAATAATGCTTGCCGTTTTGGTGCAAGTGCCTTAAAAGTAAATGATTACTGAAACATTTGCCATTTTTTTTGACAAGAGCATATAGCGCAAGTACAAGCGCCTTTAAATTCAAATGATTACGGAAACTAAAGGGAAAA
>JAYUZN010000998.1:0-3200 GCA_043751755.1 Bacteroidota bacterium
CGCCTGTGGTGCTTGCCCCTGGAAGTACCTACTCTGTTAGGGCTACCCAATATAACAGTGGCGGTTCTTATACTTGCTATACAAGGGTATTCTTTGACTGGAACAGAGATGGAGACTTTTTAGATGCAGGAGAGGCGTTTAATGCAGGAAATACCACTGCGGGAACTTTTGCTACTGCAACGGTGCTTGTTCCAAATACGGCTTCTATCGGACTTACCAGAATGAGAGTGGTATTGGTCGAAGGGGGAACAAATGCCTTAGCTCCTTGTGGGACTTATACTTGGGGAGAAACAGAAGATTATTCGGTTATCATCAATCAGCCCATTTCGTATGCTTGGACAGCTACTTTGGCAGGAGGAGCTACCTCCAATGGCTTGCCTCCTGGGGCAGGTACGCCTTCTACGGCAAATGTAGGGGTATTAGCTTTGCCTACGGCTTTAGGGTCAAATGGTACGATTACTTATATCTTGACAATGACCAATACCCAAACGGGCTGTTCTGATACAACGGTGAAACCTATTACGGTCATTCCTTTGCCGCCGACTCCTACTGCGCCGGGTGTGTCGCGTTGTGGATATGGTACAATAAACTTGGTGGCTACAAATACAGCTTCTGGAAACTTTGATTGGTATGGGCAAGCTGTAGGAGGGATTTCTTTGCTTACCACAACAGCTGCTATGACTTCTACCTTCACGACACCTGCATTGGCAGTAACCGATACTTTCTGGGTAGAGTTTAACAATGGTCCTTGTCCTACGAATCGGGTTATGGTGATTGCAACGGTTACTGCAGCGCAACAAGTGGTAATGACTCCGAACACTACGCCTGTTATTTGTGATGGCGGAAGTGTGAGTTTAACGGCTTCTACAGCAGCAACGCCTGTAGGAGGTGCTTACAGCTATTCTTGGTCTCCGAGTACAGGCTTATCTGCTTCAAATTTAGCTACCGTTACTTGTACTTCCAATGATACAATAGATTATGTAGTAACAGGAAGTAATGGTACATGTTCTGACACAGCGAATATTCGGGTGCGTGTCAATCCATTGCCTACGACTACCCCTACAGCAACGCCAAGTACGATTTGTACAGGCGGAAATGTGGCATTATCGATTCCTACAACCCCTGCACCTGTGGGCTATTGTGCAAATGGGGCAACTTCTACTATAGATGATGACATTGCCAATGTGAAGCTTATGCAAGGAGCTACGGTCTTGCTTGATAACAATAGTACGGGCTGGCCTGGGGCAATTACGAGTAATGCAGGTTCGGCAAATACTTATACGAACTATACAGCTTTGCCCGCAGTCAATATTTTGCCCTCAACTTCCTATACGATTTCTGTTATACAGTACAATAGCGGCGTAACTTTCTACGGCTGCTATGTGCATGTATTCTTTGACTGGAACAGAGACGGAGATTTTGCAGATGTGGGCGAGGATATTCCTGTAGGAGGAACTGCTTTTGGTGCAACGACTACGGCTGCAGCAACGGTAACACTTACCTTCACTACGCCAAACTTCGCTTCTTCGGGAATTACAAGAATGAGGGTAAAACAAGTAGAAGGCGGAACAAATGCCTTGACTAACTCTTGTGTAGCCTATACTTGGGGAGAAACAGAGGATTATACGGTAAACCTATTGCCTTACACTTACGCATGGTCTGGTGCATTGTCGGGCGGTGCTACTGCAAATGGCTTAAATCCGGGTTCTCAAATTGCTTCTGCCTTAAACACTTCCACAACGGCAGTGCCTACTACGGGACTTACGCAAGGAACGGTTACTTATGGGTTAGCTACAGCAAGTACGGTTACAGGTTGTAGCGGAACAGCAACGGTGGCAGTTACTGTGCAACCTGCTGCGGTAGCAAATGCTGGAAACGGACAAACCTTGTGTTATGGCTCAGTTGCCACTTTGGGAGCGACTTCTACAGGTGGAGCAAATGCAGGAACATGGACGGGTGGGCTTGGCTCTTTTGGTTCAGCTTCTGTAGGAAATACGGGCTATACCCCTGCTTTGGCAGAAAGTGGCTCTACCCTTACTTTGACTTGGACTACGAATGCAACAGGGCTTTGTGCAGCGGCTTCTGATACGGTAAATCTTACCATCAATACCCCTGCAACTTCCAATGCGGGTGCAGACGGTGCAATATGTGTAGCAGATGTAAGAATATTAAGTGCCGTTTCTACGCCAGGTACAGGTCTTTGGAGTACTCCGAATGGCTTTGGTACTTTTGGGAGTGCAAGCTCTGCAAATACCATTTATACGCCAAATGCTTCAGATGTGGCAGTTTCTCCTATCTTATTGATAT
The DNA here is from genome assembly GCA_043751755.1 of Bacteroidota bacterium. Taxonomy (GTDB): domain Bacteria; phylum Bacteroidota; class Bacteroidia; order J057; family J057; genus JAAFHL01. The sequence goes on from JAYUZN010000998.1 coordinate 2,308, forward strand.
GGACAACTTCCGCACCTTCTGCCCCTTGTACAGCAAAAGCAGATACTTTGTTATTAACGGTAAATAACACGCCTTCTGCACCGACTCCCGTAACCGCTAATGCTTCGGTTATTTGCGAGGGCGAAACGTCTAACTTGAACGCAACTGCGGCAGGAAGTACGATTAGCTGGTTTACGGTTGCATCAGGTGGAAGTAATATTGGAACGAGTGCAAGTGCGGCAAACTTTGCGGTTACGCCTGCCTCAACTACTACCTATTACGCAGAAGCAGCAACAGGAACTTGTTTGAGTACTATGCGTACCGCAGTAGTCGTTACAGTAAATACTGTACCTGTCGCACCTACCCCCGTAACAGCTACGGCTGCTACGATTTGTGTGGGTTCTTCAGCCAATTTGAATGGAAATTCCACAGGAAACACGATTCAATGGTTTACAGCAGCATCGGGCGGAACAAATCTGGGAATGAGTGCAAGTGGGACAAACTTTGCGGTTTCTCCTGCCCTAACGACTACCTATTATGCAGAAGCCTTGACCGCAAGCACTTGTATAAGTGCAACACGTACCCCTGTAACCGTAACTGTGGATCCTGTGGCTGTAGCAAATGCAGGAAATGGGCAAACGGTTTGTTATGGAACGGCACTTACTTTGGGCGCAAGTTCAAGTGGTGGGGCAAATGCAGGTACTTGGACAGGAGGCGCAGGGTCTTATTCTACGAACTCGAATCCTGCCGCAACTTACACACCGAATTTGTCCGAAAGTGGTTCTACCCTTACTTTGACTTGGACAACGAACGCAACAGGGGCTTGTCCTGTCGCAGCAGATACGGTTCACCTTTCTATCAATGCACCTGCTACCGTAAATGCAGGAGCAGACATCAGTACTTGTGGACTTGGC
>JAYUZN010000999.1:0-5911 GCA_043751755.1 Bacteroidota bacterium
CTATAAATCTGTCTTAATCAACAGTGCTGTAACAGGCAAAATCAATATAGGGATTGAAGGCTTGTAGGGGGACGCACCTTTGAACGGTGCTCCACCCTACAAGGCAGGTGCAAGCACTTTGGCAGGCTGGTGCAAGCGTCCGCTTGTACCTCTTTCTTGAAGCGTCCGCTTCGGAGTTGGAAGCGGACGCTTCAAGAAGCTGCCACAAGCGGACGCTTGCGGCAGCATAGGTTTTCCACTTTCCACTTTCCACTTTCCACTTTCCACTTTCCACTCTCAACTTTCCACTCTCAACTCTCAACTCTCCACTTTCCACTCTCAACTCTCAACTTTCCACTTTCAACTTTCATTATGCCAAGCAACACCCACGAATCCGCCCTTGAATCCACCATTCAGCAGCATCTTTGCGGCATCTCCATAGAAGCCCTTGCTGCGCAAAACCGCCCTATAGATGCCTTACATGAGCGCGTTAGTCCCTATCAGAGCGGCGGAAATGCCTATTATATCGGCTATCCGCAAGACTACAATGCTGCTGTAGCGATAGATGAAGCCCGTTTTTGGGATTTTTTGACCCACACACAAGCCCCCGAATTAGCCAAACTCCAAAAACAAAGCGATTGGCAACGCAAAATATTAGACCGTTTGGATAAGATGATAAAAAAATATGGCATTATTCGCCTCTTTCGCAAAGGACTTGACGTAGATGACGCACATTTTACCCTATTCTATCCCTTGCCTCTTGTGAGTAGCAGCCCCAGCGTACAGCAGAATTTCCTGCACAATCAGTTTAGCCTTACCCGTCAATTGCCCTATTCGCGCCAAAATCCCCAAGAATCCATAGATATAGGTTTGTTTGTGAACGGTTTGCCCTTTGCGACCTTAGAATTGAAAAATGCGTGGACAGGGCAAACTGCCAAAGTGCAGGGGCAGCAGCAGTACAAACAGCGCGACCTTCAACAAAGCCTCTTACAATTTGGGCGTTGTTTGGTGCATTTTGCGGTGGACACAGACGAAGTCTATATGACTACGCACTTGAAAGGGGCAGGCACGTTCTTTTTGCCCTTCAACTTAGGGCATAATTACGGCAGAGGCAATCCGCCCAATCCGCAGGGACACAAAAGTGCGTATTTGTGGGAGGAGATTTTTACCCCCAAAAGTGTCGCCAATATAATTCAGCATTTTGTGCGCTTTGACGGGAAGGAAAGTGAGCCTTTGTCCAAAAAAACCTTGTATTTTCCGCGCTATCATCAGTTGGACGTTGTGCGCAAAATCATGGCAGATGCGCGCCAAAAAGGAACGAATCAAAGCTATTTAATCCAACATTCCGCAGGTTCGGGCAAATCCAATTCCATCACTTGGGCAGCCTACCAACTCATCGAAGTGTATCCCGACAAGGCAGACTTGCCTGGCAGCAAAGGACTTACTACGCCTTTGTTTGACTCGGTGATAGTGGTTACAGACAGGAAGTTGTTGGACAAGCAATTACGGGAAAATATTACGGCTTTTTCTGAAGTGAAAAACATAGTCGCACCTGCCTATTCTGCGGCAGAACTAAAACGCAATTTGGAACAAGGGAAAAAAATAATTATCACCACCATTCAAAAATTTCCCTTTATCGTAGAAGGCATTGCTGACCTCAGCGACAAGCGTTTTGCGGTCATCATAGACGAGGCGCATAGCAGTCAAAGCGGCACAAGTGCAGGCAGAATGAATGAGGCGATGGGAAGCGGCAGCGAAGAGGCGGAAGATGTGCAGGACAAAGTGTTGTTGGCGATGCGTGCGCGCAAGATGCGGGGAAATGCCTCCTATTTGGCATTTACGGCTACTCCCAAAAACAATACCCTCGAACGTTTTGGCATAAAACAGGCAGATGGGAGTTTTACGCCTTTTCACCTCTATTCGATGAAACAAGCGATAGAAGAAGGCTTTATTTTGGACGTGTTAGCCAATTATACCACCTACAAATCCTACTACGAAATAACGAAATCTATCTCCGAAAATCCTTCGTTTGATACCCTCAAAGCCCAAAAGAAGTTGAAGGCGTTTGTAGAAAGAGAACCCGAAACCATTGCCACTAAAGCCGAAATCATGTTAGACCATTTCCTTTCTAAATTGGTGAATCCCAAAAAACTCGCAGGGAAAGCTAAGGCAATGGTGGCTACACAAAGCATAGATGCGGCAATAAGCTACTATTTTGCCTTGAAAGAACACTTAGCCAAAAGGGGCAATCCCTTCCAAATAGCTATCGCCTTTTCGGGAACCAAAACCCTCAAAGGCATTGAATATACGGAGGAGACCCTCAATCGTTTCCCCGCTTACCTTGACACAGCAAGAGCTACAGACTCGGGCTATATCAACGATACTATAGCCCGCTATTTCAATATGGACGAGTATCGTATATTGGTGGTGGCAAACAAGTATTTGACGGGCTTCGACCAACCCAAACTGACGGCAATGTATGTGGACAAAAAGCTGCAAGGCGTAATGGCAGTTCAGGCTTTGTCGCGGCTCAATCGCTCGGCAAATAGCTTAGGCAAGAAAACCGAAGATTTGTTTGTCTTAGACTTCTACAATTCTACCGAAGAGATAAAGCAGTCATTTGACCCTTTTTATACAGCGACTTCCCTCAGTCAAGCGACGGATATCAATGTGCTGCACGACCTCAAGGCGCAGCTCGATGCCGTAGGCGTGTATGAATGGTCAGAAGTGGAGGATTTTGTGCGCCTATATTTTCAGTCCGTCAATGCACAGGAGTTAAGTCCTATCATAGACCTTGCTGCCGAAAGGTTCAACATTCACCTTTTGCTGAGCGAAAATGAGAAAGCAGATTTCAAAATTAAGGCAAAGCAATTTGTGAAAATCTATGGGCAAATGGCGGCTATCCTGCCCTTTGAAATGCCAAATTGGGAGGAGTTGTTTTGGTTTCTCAAATTTCTGATACCCAAACTCGTCATCACAGACCCTTTGCAAGATAGCATAGATGCCTTGCTACATTCTGTAGACCTTTCTACCTACGGCTTAGAGCGGGTAAAACTCAACACACATATCGTCTTAGACCCAAGTGCCTCAGAACTTGCCCCACAAAATCCGAATGTAAGAGGCGCGTATAGCACCGAAGGGGAGGACGACCCTTTGGACCTTATCATCAAAAGTTTCAATGAAAGGTGGTTTCAAGGCTGGGAGGCGACCCCCGATGAGCAGCGCGTCCGATTGGTAAACCTTGCGCAAAGAATGAAGTCGCATCCCGATTTTCAGGAAAAATATGCGGACAATGCCGATTCACAAAATAGGGAAATCGCGTTCAGCAAGATATTTGATGAGGTGATGGCAAAGCAGCGAAAAAATGAATTAGATTTGTATCGTTTGCTCTCGCAAGATGAGAGCTTCAAACAAGCCATGCAAGATACCTTGAAACGAATGCTGCAAGGCTGACAAAACAGAAAAAACGGGGGATTGGGGATTTTTTCGTACCTTTGCGGCAGTTACCTTCATTTACCACTAAGGCACGAAGGAACACAAAGAAGAAAAATCTGTACTTAGATATCTTCTTTTACCTCACTGCTTAGTGATTTTTAGTGCCTTAGTGGTGATAAAAACATTAATTTATTTTCATTCCTTATCCAACAATGGCAAAAGATTTTCCTACTCGACAAGAAAACTATTCAGAGTGGTACAACGAATTAGTCAAAAAAGCAGAATTAGCCGAAAATTCTGAAGTAAGAGGCTGCATGGTGATTCGTCCTTACGGCTACTCGATTTGGGAGCGTATGCAGCGCGTGTTAGATGACATGTTCAAGGAAACAGGGCATGTAAACGCCTATTTTCCGCTTTTTATTCCGAAATCCTATCTCAGCAAAGAGGCAGACCATGTAGAAGGTTTTGCCAAAGAATGTGCGGTCGTTACGCATCATCGCCTCATGGCAAACCCAAATGGCAAAGGCTTGGTTGTGGACCCTGACGCGAAATTGGAGGAGGAACTCATCATTCGTCCCACTTCTGAAACCATCATTTGGAGTACGTATAAAAACTGGATTCAATCCTATAGAGATTTGCCGATTTTGGTCAATCAATGGGCAAATGTCGTGCGTTGGGAACTGCGTACCCGTATGTTTTTGCGCACTACCGAATTTTTGTGGCAGGAAGGACATACAGCCCATGCTACCAAAGAAGAAGCCGTTTTTGAGACCAAACAAATGCTTGATGTGTATGCAGAATTTGCAGAAAAAACGCTGGGAATCCCTGTCATAAAAGGCGTAAAAACGCCCAATGAGCGTTTTGCAGGCGCAGAAGACACGTATTGTATAGAGGCTTTTATGCAAGATGGCAAGGCTTTGCAGGCTGGTACTTCCCACTTTTTGGGACAAAATTTTGCAAAGGCTTTTGAGGTAAAATTTGCCAACAAAGACAATCAATTGGAATATGTTTGGGCAACTTCTTGGGGGGTAAGTACCCGTTTGATAGGCGCGCTTATCATGTCTCATTCAGATGATGACGGCTTGCGTTTGCCGCCTGTTTTGGCTCCGATTCAAATTGTGATTGTGCCTATTTTTCGCAAAGAAGCGGAAAAAGAGGCAGTTATAGCAAAATGTCATGATTTGGGAAAAATGCTCAAAGCCGCAGGTTTTCGGATAAAAGTAGATGATGACGACAAAAAACAGCCCGGCTGGAAGTTTGCAGAATGGGAAATGAAAGGCGTGCCTGTGCGTTTGGCGATGGGTCCAAGAGATTTGGCAGCAAATCAGGTAGAAGTGGCACGTAGAGACCTCAAAACGAAGGAAAATATGTCCTTAGAAGGCGATTTTTCTGCCAAAATGACTGCGCTTTTAACGGATATTCAAGGCAATTTGTACCAACAAATCAAAGATTTGCGGGATTCTCGCACTTATAAAGCAGATACTTTTGAGCAATTTAAGTCTTTTTTAGAAGGAGAAAATGGCGGTTTTATCTATGCACATTGGGACGGCACTACGGAAACCGAACTGAAAATCAAGGAATTAACAGGGGCAACGATTCGTTGTATTCCGTTGGATAATCCTTTAGAAGATGGGCTTTGTATTTATTCGGGTAAGGCTTCGACACAAAGAGTGCTTTTCGCAAGAGCTTATTAGGATTTCACGCAGATGCTCACAGATTTAACCGCAGATTTGCACAGATAAAGAAACATTTGTGGAAATCTGCGGAAACATAACCATTTTTTATATATGAAAATAAGCATAGACAATCTCGGACCTATCAAACATGCCGATATAGACTTGGACAAAGACCTGATTATTCTCTGTGGAGCGAATAATACGGGCAAGACGTATTTAGCGTATAGTGTGTATGGGTTGTTTAAGTTTGGCGAAAAAATGGTGCTACATTTTGAAGATGAGGTAGAAGAAGAAGAGGTGTTAGCAGATGCCCTACAAGATGATGAATATAATGAGTGGGATTTATCTCAGGTTTTTCTGTTGAATAAAGAACCAATGACCCATACCTTACAAGCCCAATATGCCGATTATTTGCCCACAGTATTTGCCGCAGAAAGGGCTATTTTTAAGGAGGTGGACTTTCTTATTGGATTAGATGAGGAAACGATTATCCAAAAAATATTCGCTTGTCCTCTCATAAAAAATATAACATTGGAGCATGGCACTACCCTAAAAATTGAAAAAACAGCGAATAGCCACTTATTACATGTGTCCGTTAGGAGGGGAAATAAGGGTATTTCGTTTTCATACAAGAAGATGACTCGTTTAGTAGGGGAGACTATGTTCAGTTTTATGGTAAGTACTATTTTTACAAATGTTCATATAGAAACGGCAGAAAGAGCAGCTATCAACCTTTTTAGTAAAGAAATGACCGAAAAACGGAGCAAATTGATAGACATTGTATTGGAAGGCAAAGAAAAGATAAATACTTTAGATTTTAT
>JAYUZN010001000.1:0-1922 GCA_043751755.1 Bacteroidota bacterium
TCAAAACTTTTGCGAATGCTGTCTATATAAGTCAAGGCATAAAAATTGTTAATAATGCCCGTTTTAATCGTAATCTTTTCGCCGATTTTGTGGCTTACAAAAGCATTCGCAGAAAACTGTTTTTGCCCAAAATTGTAGCGCAAATAATCCGCCAATCTATCCAACACAAACTCCGTAGAGTCCTGATTGATATGGCGATATATATATTGATGATAGGCATCTACCTCTTGTTTTGACGCACCTACGACTGCTTTTAGGTAGGTATTTTTGTTAAAAGCCTTGCTATAAGTTGCCCCAACTTGGAAGATTTGCGACTTAAAAAACTGGTCTTTTGTGTTTTCTCCATACAATTCCGTATTTTTCGGGTCTTTGTTTTTGCTTGCTTGCAAAGTTACTTGACTTGTGCCACCAATGCCAAACAGCGAGATAAAAGCATTGTTTTTCAAGGGAAAATTGATTTTGAAAGAGCCGTCCATATAGCGAGGAATCGAAGTCGTGCCTACATTTATGCCCAAAGCATTGAACATGCCCAAGGTAGAATAACGATAAGTGAACAAGTAAGAAGCCCCATTTTTTTTGCTTAAAGGACCCTCTGTAGCCAATTCCAAGCCCATTATCCCAAATTGCGCACTCGTTTCGTGGCGTTGATTGTTGCCATTTCGGAGGCGTAAATCAAAAGCCCCTGCCGTTCCATTGCCAAATTCGGCAGGAAAAGCCCCCGTATAAAAGTCCGAATTTGCCAAAATTTTGTTGTTCAAAATATTGATAGGACCGCCCGTAGTGCCGGGAATGGCAAAGTGATTGGGATTTGGAATGTCTATTCCCTCCAAACGCCACAAAACGCCTGCGGGAGAATTACCGCGTATAACAATGTCATTGCGAGAATCATCAGCCCCTTGCACTCCAGCAAAATTAGAAGCCATACGACTGGGGTCGCCCCTACTACCCACATATCTATCCGTTTCTTCTACCGAAAAAGACCTTGCACTGCCCACCGCCATTTCGTTCAAAGGGTCGCCATTTCTCGCTGCTCGAATCACGATTTCTTTGACTTGCACCGCAGCTCCTTCCATTTCTATATTCAAAACGACCTCTTTACCCGAAGTTACAGACACATTGCTCATACTCACAGGGCTATAGCCTATCAATTCAAATTGCAGTTGATAACGACCAATTGCCACATTTTCAAAGCGAAAAACTCCGTCAGCTTCTGTATAAATCCCTTCTGCACTGCTGGTATCTGCAAAAATCATAATCGTTGCCCCTTCCAAAGGAAAATGCGTTTCTTTGTCTGTAACAATGCCTCTAACGGTCTGTTTTTGGGCAAAAGCGACTGAAAATAAGGAAAGAAAAAGTAAAATGTAACGCATGGTTGAGAGTTGAAAATTGAGAGTTGAAAGTTCTACATCTGCGACATCTGCTTTCATCTGCGAAAATCTGCGTGAAATAAACAGTCAAAAGTAGCAAGATTTTGGCAGAGAGAAAAATTTTCTTTGAAGTCCCCAAAAAAAGTAGAAAGAGTCCCATGCTGCCAGCCTTAGAATTTATTTGCCCCTTCCATTTTTATGCGTAATTTTGTAGGCTGAATTTCAGTATTTATCGAAACAGCTACACATATATACATGCTATTAGAAATTTTCAAATCGAAAATACATCGTGTCAAAGTTACGCAGGCAGAGCTGCACTATGTCGGGAGCGTTACGATAGACGCAGCTCTGATGGAGGCTGCAAATTTGATTGCGGGCGAAAAAGTGCAAATTGTGGATATTAATAATGGCGAAAGGCTCGAAACCTACGTTATAAAAGGCGAAAGAAATAGTGGTGTTATTTGTTTGAATGGACCTGCGGCGCGCAAAGTACAAGTAGGAGACATTATTATCATTATTGCCTATTGTTATATGTCGCCAGAGGAAGCAAAAACT
>JAYUZN010001001.1:0-3329 GCA_043751755.1 Bacteroidota bacterium
CCTCGAAGCGGACGCTTCAAGAAAGGAGGTACAAGCGGACGCTTGCACCAGCAATACAACCAATATCTTAACCTTGTTTATTTAGTCTGTACTACTTAACTAACAATAATATGATATCGAATACCTTATCCTCTTCCTACGTAGTAAATGCGCCTACAGAGTTTATGCGAGCCTTCAGCCTAAGCACTCAGCACAAAGAAATGCCCCTTCATGCGGCTACTTTAATTCGCTTAGTAGAAGGTTTTATTGCCTTGCTACAAGATTTTTATGAGGAATCGCTCAAGATGTCGCCGCAAGAAGCGCAAATGATGCTCAATACATCAGGAATAGAAACCCTCTCGGAAGAAGCGATTGCGGTAAAACTTATTATCCATCAAGCCGAAACAGCAGAATTGCAAGCTGCAATGACGACCTTAGTCGCCTATACTGAAGCTGTGGTTATGCGTATTCATGATATAGCAAGTAGGGGCGAAATAGACGAGGACAGCAAAGAATACAACACTTTTTTGGCGGATATGGCAGCAGATATCACCGAAAAAGAGGGAAACAGCAGAATATATGGAGAAAAAGCCTTATTCGCCTTATTTGATTGAACCTTATGAGTTATAGAGTGGTACATTTATCTTCTTTTGGAAAAGATGCTAAGGGTTTCAAAAAGCAGCCCTTGGTCATCGATGGAGTGAAAGACAAAATAAAAGAAATTATAGAAGACCCCAGCATAGGCGGTTTTTTATTGAATAGCTGGGCAGGCTTCCAAAAAGTGAGCTTTGGCACAAAGCCCGAAATTAGGGTAATTTACAAAGTATATCCTTGCTGTATGCCTGAAGGTAGCGAAAATACGACTTGTATCTATCAAGATGAGGAGCAGGAGAACTGCAAAGGACTCATTGATTTTGTATTTATCAAAACCCGCGAAGAATGTAATAATTTGTATGCGCAAAATGGGAAATATAGCAAGTATTTTAGACGGAAATAAACAGATAGCATTTTTCTTTGAGAAATGACATCTACAAACATAACTCAACTTTCTCAAAATATATGTAGTGCATACAAAGTATAACATCGCTTTGACAACTTGAAAAATCAGGTATTCTTTAATCCCAATGCTACCGTCCGATTGGTCTCACAATCTATCAAAATAAACCGCCCCATTGCCGCATTTTCTGCAAAATTTTCTATAAAAATGGCTGTTTCTGTTCGGATAAAAACAGCAGCTATATCATTCATTTTCAAACTATTAGCAGCTTCATATTGCATAGAAAGGAAATTCATTTTCTCCTTTATTTTTTCGATAAAAACAAAGATCTCAAAAGTGCCTTGTTGCAAAATATATTTTTTTCCTGTCTCGCCTTCTACCTCATCAAGCCAGCACAAAGTCGCCGAAAAAGCCGTTTTTCCTTGCAAAATAGCGGATTCAACTATAATTATCTCTCCTCTTTCGGGCAAAAAAGGAGAATCTGTGGCTAAAACAAGACTTTCCCCAGCCTTCGCTTCCGCCACCTTTTTTTCTCCCTTATAAATAGCCGTCAGTTTTGCCGTTGTATTTCCTTGCAAAAAAACAAGATTGTCTCCTACTTTCAAATTTCCACTTAGCAATTTTCCTGTAATACCTTGAAAATTAAGCGTTTCTATTTTTCCTTGCGCCCCAAAACGCATAGGTTTTTCTGCTGTTTTTATCTCTATTTTTTCTAATAAAGACAGCAGACATTCGCCTTTATACCAAGGCATTTTTTGGGTAGGAAAAGCGATATTTTCTCCCTCCAAGGCAGAAATAGGCAGGAATGAAAAATGGGTATTTTTTGTATGAAAAGAGTTTATTAAAGCCTGTAAATCACTTAGATAGCTTTCAAAAATAGCCTGTTCATACCCCAACAAATCCATTTTATTCACACAAAAAATAACCTCCTGCAAACCTAACAAACAAGCAATATACAAATGCCTTTTTGTCTGTTCTTGCAAGCCTTTTTTGGCATCTATCATGATGAGGCAAACCTGCGACTGCGAAGCCCCCGTAATCATGTTACGGGTATATTCGAGATGCCCTGGCGTGTCTGCCAGAATGTATTTCCTTTTTTCGGAAGCAAAATAAATATAAGCAACGTCTATCGTTATATTTTTTTCGCGTTCTATGATAAGTCCATCTGTAAGCAGCGATAAATCAATGAAATTCAAGCCTTTGGCGAGGCTTGCTTGGGTTATTTCTGTCCATTTGTCGTCCGGAATGGAATGGGTTTGATGCAGCAACTGCCCTATGAGGGTGCTTTTGCCGTCATCTACGCTGCCTGCGGTGCAGAGGGAGAGGAGAAAAGTGGAGGACCTGTTCAAGATGTGTATTTTTATTTGCAAAACTACGAAGAATTTCCTGCTGTAACAGCAAATCGTTTACAGGGTGGCGCATCTTTTAAAGGTGCGCCACCCTTCAAGCTGCTAAGCAAAAACCTTGCTATCTCTTTTTTTTAGATTTTTTTTGGGTACAACCGTTTTTTTTTCTTACATTGCACCGCTTTATAATACTACCATTATAAGACATTCCACTTTGGGCTTATTTTTACTTCACTTTAAACCAATCGTATATGAAAAAAACGTTTCATGTATTCGCTTCGCTTGCTGTATGTATTTGTTTGGCTACCTCTATTCAAACGCTGAAAGCACAATCTACTCCTGCTGCAAATGGCTCGCCTAAGAGTCAAGTGGAAACTGTGGCACTGCAACGAAAAGCAGAAACTACCATTACCCACCTCGACTGGAACGCCAAAATGCGTGTCATAGATGCACGAAAATTGGAGAACTTGGAAAAATGGCATCAATTTCCTTTGGGCAAAATGATAAAACAAAATGCAAATGCCTCGAATCAAGATTTGACTACTGCGCTTCAAGCATGGTACAATGAAAAACCTGCGGACAGGGCGAAAATCATCATTTCTTTTGAATGATTTCACGCAGATTTTCGCAAATTTAACCGCAGATTTTCGCAAACGTAGTACAGTGAGCGTAGCCGAACTGTCATCTGCGTAAAATCTGCGTCCCTATCTGCGAAAATCTGCGTGAAATAAAAGAACCATTTTTATTAATTAAGTACGAGTGAGAAATAATATAGGCATCTATTTTCGATATATATTATTGATTATGATAAACTTATATTAACTTTCAACTTTCAACTTTCAACTACTTATCAATTTTTCAACTACTTATCAAGTATGAAACAATATATTTACATACTGTTATTTTCGCTTGTTTTTGGCGCAAACAGCTTACTTGCACAAAACTCTTCTTGTACCGATCCAGATCCATTTTGTGCCTCTTTCGCTACCCAGTCTTTTGGCATCAAC
>JAYUZN010001002.1:0-8029 GCA_043751755.1 Bacteroidota bacterium
CCATTCAATTCCTTCATGGTTTGATAATTGAACGTCCAATTTTTGGCATGTTTCTTACTTTCATTCACGCACCAAATAATTTGCTCTGTACTTTCGCAAAACATTCGCTGTGTTACGTTAGGAAAAGCATTTCTTTTGTACCAAATAATGGAATTAATGGTTTTTAAACTTAATTTTTCTATCAAATAACCGATTTTGTAAATATTATGATAGCTCCCAAAAATGGCAATATTTCCATTCGGTTTCAGAATCCTTTTGACTTCATTTAGCCATGTTATCGTAAAACTTTCGTAGTCATCATCAGAAAACTTATCCCAATTTTCGTCTATTTTGGTAAATGCCTTTTGTTTTTTCCAAAAATCATTGGATTTAAGCCAGCCAATTTGCTTTTTGTCGTCATAACCCGAAATATTGTAAGGCGGGTCAGTTATAAGGCAATCTATTGAATTTGAGGGAATTGACTTTAATATGCTTAGACAATCTCCCAGCAATAATTGATTTTTGAGTTCCGTATTTTTTAAGGTATAAATGCGATTTTCTTCGTTATAATGGCAAATTTTCTCAAAAATATCCGTAAAGTTTTTGGCTTTTTTGAGCAAATGCAAAGCCTTGTAATCATACAAAAGTTTGATTAAGCCATTGCTTAATATTTCGTTTAAAGTCGCTTCTTTTTGGGTCAAAAGGTAGGTTTTCGTAAAATGAATAATGAGATTTTCCACCCTTTCAAAAGTAATTTCAGCTTTCTCCTCTTCTACAACTACTTGTTTTTCAGTTTTTTGCAACTTCAAAATACTTTCTCCTGTGAGCGTAGTTTTCGTAGTTGTATTTTGTTTGTAGGTAAATTTTGCCGTATCTAAATATTCCTGTCCCAAAAAAGAAAAGCCAATTTTATCCAAAATCGCCAAAAAAGCAAACATCTTATCTGGACGGCTATCTTTAAAATAAATCAGCATTTTTGCCTCATTTTTCATTTTATTGAAAATGACTTGAAAGGCTTTTTCCAAATTTTCCAAATATAAAGCCTCATTACTTTGGCTAATTTCCCGTTGAGAAACAATGATTTCATCTTCAAAATTAGCTTTATAACCACAAAAAAACTCCCAAATTTTGGCATATTCAGAATAGGCAACTTGGTTAAAATAAGGCGGGTCTGTCAAAACAAAATCAATAGAATTGTCGGGAATTTCTTGTGTTAAATGCTGTATAGGCTTGTTAATCAGCAAACAAGCATTTCCGAAACTGTGCCGCAAATTTTCAAAGTCGCTTACTTCTTTAATTTCGCCCTGCCCAATTTGTTTTTTTAAGGAATGAACTTTATTTAACAAAGTAATAAAAATGTTTCTATCCACCAAATCCGTTTTTGGCAGCCAAAAAGGAAATTGAGATTGCGATTTTGTGTCTGTTAATTTGCAAAGTTGCAAAATAGAAGAAAGAATAAATTGCAGATTTTCGTTATTTTTTATTTTTTCTGATAATTCAGACAAAATATAAAAATTGATAGGGCTAAAAATATCTGCCAAAAACATATTTTCTTTAATCGCAATTCGGGCATTTTTTGTTAAAAGCGGGTTTTCTAAGGTTTTTATTTTTTCTTTATAAAGCTGAAATTGTTCCAAATAAAAGCCGATGGTTTCGGGATAGTTTTCCGAAGTAAAGCGGTTTCCCTCCAAATCTTGTAAGTGAATCAATTTAATTTGCGGATTGTCCTTCTCATCAAAAATTACTTTTATAAATTCTACTGTTTTTCCGTCATTTGTTTGATAGTGATAAACAGAATTATAGGCTTTTTGAAAGGCTAAAACCTCATTTTCTAAATTCGTAATAAATTGATTATCAATTTTTTGCAAATTGAATTTAGCAATTTTGTACGGCAATTCATTAATATCAACGCCTACAAACTTGTAATTTCCATGACGAATTCCGTACAAAGACGAGCCGCCGCCCAAAAAAGCATCAAGAATTACGTCATTTTCCTTACAATATTCTTGATAAATTTGTTTGGCTACTGCGCCGCTTTTTTGCGACCAATAAAACTGCACACCATTAATAACTTCTGGGCTATCCACTTGATTTTGAACATTATAACTAACAAAATCTTCCCAAACTTCATTTTTAACAATTCGCCTCGCCCCGCCAATTTTGACCGAAGGCAGAACCCCCTGCGAAATATAACGCTTTACAGATATTTCAGAAACCTTTAATTGTTCTGCGGCTTCTTTTGTTGTTAAAAAAACTTCTTTTTCAATATGTTCTTGCATATAAATATCAATTAGTATCAATTTCATGCAAACATATAGCTATTTTTTTAAATAAACAAATTTTTTTGCTATTTTTTCAAAAAATGCCAAAAATATTGTACAATATACTAATTCGCACTCATCTGTCCAATTTTCAAATGGAATCGCAACAGATTGCCTTTATTTTCGTAGTAATACACATCAAATGCAAGTATCATCGGAAATAAAAATGAGAAATAATTACTAAGTCATATATAACGTACAATCGTTCAAGTGCAGCCGTTGTCAGTGTCTTCACTGACAACGGGACGAAATACACTTTTTAATCAAAAACATGAAAATAACCTCATTTTGTTTGTTTTTATTCCTCTCTATTGCTTGTGCAGAAAAAAAAACTACACAAATTCCTACTGTTTCCGCCCCAAAAGACAGTCTAACTTTTGCCCTCAAACTCTCGCAAGCCGCTTTGAGCTTGACCGAAGCCCTTGTAACTTATGATGGCACTTATTTTACCATTCCCTATCCAAATGGAGATGTGCCAGCCGATAAAGGCGTGTGTACAGATGTCATTATTCGTGCCTATCGCAAACTTGGGATAGATTTGCAGCAAAGAGTGCATGACGATATGGCGGCGAATTTTGCCCTTTATCCCCAAAAATGGGGACTCAAAAAGACCGATACAAACATCGACCATAGGCGAGTGCCAAACTTAATGACCTTTTTTTCAAGACATGGAGAAGTAAAAAAACTTTCTCAAAATCCACAAGACTTTCAACCAGGGGACATTGTTACCTGGAATTTAACAGGCAACTTGACGCATATTGGCTTGATAGTCAATTTTTTATCCGAAGACAAAAAACGCTATTTAGTGGTACATAATATCGGAAACGGACAGGAACTCGCAGATTGTTTGTTTCAATATGAAATGACAGGGCATTATGTTTATTCCTTACAAAAACGATGATGGTAATTTTTGCCAGCTATTTGCAGCTCAATAACATAGTAGCCTTTGGGCAAATCCGAAATCAGCAGGGTTGTTTCTGTTTCCACAAAATTCATTTCCCGTATTTTTCGCCCTATTGCATCATATAAAGTAAGCATCTTTAGGGCATCATATTTTTCAGCCATTTGAAGATGTAAGTAATCATTTGCAGGATTAGGATACATATTAAAAGGACTAACCCATTCATTATCAACAGCATTAGGTTCTGCATTTAGCACAAAAACGCTATCTATATAATGATATCCAGCATTGACATTGAGCCAACACCAAGGGTCGTATTGCCCAGTATAGATAATAGAGCAAGCCGTATCTACATAAAAATTGCCTATCGTCAGGTAGGACTCTCCGCCTACAGCAGTATATATTTTTTGCATCAAAGTCCAATTTGTGGTGTCATAGAAAACCCCTGTGAGGTCTAATTGTGGGGTAATGGACGAAATGGGCTGATTGAAAACCTGATGAATGGCAGTGTCGGAGAGATAAATACCAAAGTGATTGAGGGCATAGCTTGAACGGGGCGATTTTTTGAAAAACATGCCTATCCGATAATTCTGCCCTGCAATGAGCGGCGAAAGAAGTTGGGTTTGAATATATTCGCGGCTATTCTTTTGATTTCCCTGATTGTAGAACAGCAAAAAGCCTACATATCCATTGCCTGATAGGGCGTTTGAGTAGCCCATACCATTTTGCGGAATCCCTCTATTTCCCGCACAGTCTGTACCTTGCGCATAGGTCGTATGAAAAGCATCTGGCGTTGTGCCTGAGCCGGGCGGTCTGTCCCAATTTTGTACAGGAAAATTAGGATTTGTGCTGGAACCCGTCAGTTCAAAGCTGGGATTTGGCACAAGATTGAGCTGTGCGGAGAGTGTGCCTGCAATAAAGAGCGATAGGAAACACAGTATTTTGTGGAGCATAATGTTGCGTTAAAAAATGTTGAATAGGCAAAGGTGTGTATTATTTGCGGAGCTTTGCCGTTTTTTTGTGCCAAATGCCTAAAAACATGCCTGATTGGTTTAAATTTTCTTTTGTTTTCCTGTAAACCTGTCATTATCTTGGAGAAATGACAGGTTTACAGGAAAATTTGTCCCGTTCAAAGTATAATATATAAAAAAAGTCCCTTTTTATGAATCTAATTTCTGTTTTTTACGTTTAGTAGCAAAGAATCAAGTTTTTAAGTTTTTGCGAAATTCAGCATAAATTACACATATTCAACAGAAAAATAAAACTTCTTATGAAAAAAGTCATTGGTATTTTTCTTATTTCTATGCTCGGAGCCATTTCTGGCGTAGGCGTATATAAGCAGTTTTTTGAGGAAAAACATTTTTCCTATAATTCCGCTACTCCTGCATTGTTCTCTAAATACGAAGGCACTACGGGCAATTTCCCTGCATTTACCCAAGCAGTAGAGGTTGCACGTCCGGGTGTTGTACATATACGCTCTACTTTTGGCGGAACAAAAAGCCGTTGGGGAGGCTTCTTTGACGACATTGGCGCGCCCGAAGGCGTAGGCACAGGCTCTGGCGTTATCATTGCGGCTGATGGCTATATCGCTACAAATAACCATGTTATCGAAAATGCTACGGATATTCAGGTAACTTTGCCCGACAATCGTACCTACAAAGCGACCCTTATTGGGGCAGACCCTTCTACGGATTTGGCTTTGCTCAAAATCGAAGGAGAGGGCTTTCCCTACCTCGAAATGGGCAACTCTGATGAAATGAAAATCGGCGAATGGGTCATTGCGATTGGCAATCCTATGGATTTGACTTCTACGGTTACGGCAGGAATTGTGAGCGCAAAAGGGCGTGATATTAGTTTGTTAAATGCCAATTATAAAATAGAGTCTTTTATTCAAACAGATGCTGCCGTAAATCCCGGCAATAGTGGCGGAGCTTTGGTGGACGTTACGGGGAAATTGGTAGGGATAAACACTGCAATTGCCTCACGTACAGGCTTTTATGCAGGTTATTCTTTTGCTGTGCCAACTACGATTGTGCGCAAAGTCATGGACGATTTATTGCAATTTGGAGAAGTTCGTAGAGGGATTTTGGGCATAGGCATCAAAAATGTAGATGCCGAACTTGCAGACGAAGAAGATTTGTCAACCTTGCAAGGGGCATACGTAACGCGGGTAAACAAGGGTAGTGGCGCAGATGCAGTAGGCATTAAAGAGGGTGATGTAATTACAGAAATCAATGGTAAATCCGTAAAAAGCAGTGCAGAATTGCAAGAGCAGGTGGCACGTTATCGTCCGGGAGACAAGGTAAAAGTTACCCTTTTGCGCGGAAGTGAGACGAAAAAGTTGGAGCTTACCTTGAAAAAAATAGAAGACCCAAAAGAGATTACGGCTTCGGACGCAGAAGATATTGCCCCTCATAAAGAGTTAGATTTAAGCGATAATAGTTTTCGTACCCTAAGCCCAAGCGAAAAGACGACTTTAGGCTTAGACAAAGGCGTGAAAGTGGATAAAGTGGGCAGAAAGTTGGCGATGGGCGGCGTAAAAAGCGGTTTTGTCATTACTAAAGTGAATGGAAAACCTGTTATAGGCATAGAAATGCTGACCGAAGAACTGAAAAATACGCGCGGAATGGTGAGATTAGAAGGTTTGTATGAAAAAGGAATGGTCGCAAGCTATTCGTTTAATTGGTAGGGGAGAAATTGAAAATTGAAAATAAGCTTACTAAACCTTCAAGGTTTAGTAAGCCTGAACAGGAAAAATGATTCAATTTTGAGCATATTTGCGATTTCTCGGAATATGCCTTGTTTTTTTATATTTGCATAAATAATGAATGTTATATATGATTGCTCAAAACCAAACAATACTTCAATTGCCCATTACATTTACCTTTGAACAGGTAAATGAACTGGCACAAAAGTTATCGGAAGAACAAAAATGCTTGCTTATTCTTACTTTATTCAAACAAGTAAAAATGCCCTTTTTAATAGAAAAAAAGCAAGATTTTCAACAACAATACGCACTTTCCAAAGAATTAATGCACGATTTGCAGACTTTGTGGGAAGATGAGAGTAAGTCTGCGGAGGAATTGATTGCGATGTTATGAAAATGAAAATACTATAAAATAATGGATTATATTTGGGACACCAATATTCTGATTCATTTTGTTCGTAGCTCTAAAACATATTTAGATTTAGACGAAAAACATAATTTTTTTGCCTTAGAGAATCGTATATTTATTTCGGTTGTTTCCGTAGGGGAGATATATTCTTTGGCGACTCAATTGGATTGGGGAATAAACAAGCTCAATAGTTTGCAAAATGTACTTATGCAGCTTTCTCATTACCCAATAAATGACGAAATTATTTTGTTATATGCTAAAATAGATACCTATAGTCAAGGTAAACTAAAAACCCATCCTTTACCCGAGGGAATGAGCGCGCGTAATATGGGTAAAAATGATATTTGGATAGCAGCAACTGCCGCAGTGTTAGACATTGTTTTACTTACAACTGATAATGACTTTACACATTTAGCACCACGCTATTTGAAGATATTGCCTTTATAATATTCCCTTAACAAAATGAATAAACAAACCTGTTTTATAATCCTATTTTGCCTCCTTTTTGTATTCGCTTGCAAGCGCACAAATACAGGGGCTTTGAGCGTGAAAGAAAGCTCAAAACTCGCTCAATTGGCAAATAGAGACGATATAGCGATAGATGACAAGTATTTTGCGACTGCAGAAAGCTTTGCACAAGAACTTGGAGAGGCACTAATCCGTCCAACAGATGCTGAAATGATGGGGCATTTGTCGGTTTTTTATGCCCAAAATCAAGGAGCTTTGGATAAATTAGCCGTTATTTTTGATGACTACCAAAAAAATATGGAAGATGAAGAAAGAGCTATTTTTGTAGCAACTTTAATCCAAAAACCTGCGATTCAGCAACTCAAAAAAAGAGTGCCTGAAGTAGCATTCCGCCTCAAAAATTATCCTTCAGATTTGGCGCAATTTAATGGCATTATGCAAACGATAGAGATGCGGAGGTAGAGTTGAAAGTTGAGAATTGAAAGTTTAAAATAAATTATTAATAATCAATTATTTATACTCCCAATATCTCTTCAATTATCTGATGAAAAACGCCTAATACTTTTGGGAGTTCATTGAGATAATAGGTTTTTGTATCAAACATAACAGATTGATTTTCTAAGCGCATGAAACGCCAATCGTCTCCTGTAACTGCGCAGCCATAAATAAAAGGAATCGGCTTTCCTTCTTGCTCATTGTAGCGCAAAGCCCCGTACATCTGTGCAATACACTGCGCCTGCCCGTACTCAAAATTCTCATCTTTTACCTCCACAAGCGTTATTACAGGGGCTTTCATGATTCTTTTTCGCGGGTGTTTTGCAAAGAGAAAATCACATTCTCCCGATAAATCTATACTGGCATCTACCAATAATTCTTCGCCCGAAAATAAGGTAATTTCTTTTTCAAAGTGCAAAGCAATTTCTATCAAAATAGGAGAAACAATTCTTTCAGACTTACTTTTTTCATTGGTAAGCGGAATCCTTGCAGCATATTCCAAAGACTGTAGCAGCCAATTTGAAGGCTGTACAGGCTTTATTTCAGGAAACATGTTGAGGTCTGTATCCGCTAATTCTAATTTTTTAAGGACTTGTTTAAGGCTTTTGTAATTGCTATATCCCATAAGTAATTGAAAATTGAAAATTAGCATAAGGAATAGAAAATAAATAACATAACAATTTCATTTTGGGGATTTCTTAGTGCCGTAGGCACGAAATATTTATAGAAAATGGTATTTCCCCCCCAAT
>JAYUZN010001003.1:0-2286 GCA_043751755.1 Bacteroidota bacterium
CGAGTTGCCAAGCGACAATTCTGTGCATAGCCAGTATGTTAATGACCAAAATTTTTATGCTGTGTTGAAAAATATGGAAAGTGGCAGCAGAGAGGCACAAGGCATTGACTATGAAAAGATTTTTGGTAAAGACCGAGCCAAAGTCTTGCAAGCAGAAAGCGTGATTGTGGGCGATAGGGACGTAACGGGCAGCAACGGCGCAGAATACGTAGAAGACCGCTCATTAGGCACTTCTCAAACCGACTATGCCGCAGCGATTTGGAGTCCTGCGAGTTCTGCCAATTACAGCGGGCGTGGCGGCGTGCCTGTGCAGTATATAACGATTCACACCATTCAAGGTTCCTATGCAAGCGCCATTTCTTGGTTTCGCAATCCTGCTGCAAGGGTTTCGGCACACTATATTATCCGTTCTTTTGATGGACAAATAACCCAAATGGTTCCAGAAAAAAACAAAGCCTATCACGTCCGCGCAGACAATGCCGGTTCGGTAGGGCTTGAACATGAGGGCTTTGTAGATGAGGGAGATGCTTGGTACACAACGGAAATGTACAAGGCTTCGGCAAATTTGGTCAAAGATATTTGTGAAAGAAACAACATTGACCCGCTCAAAATGTACACAGGAAAGGCAACTGCCACCAAAAATACGCAGGGAAATGTCTGCCGCAAAATCAAAGGACATCAGCATTTCCCCGAAAATGACCATGTGGACCCTGGCAAATATTGGGATTGGGAAAGGTTTTTTCGCTTAGTAAATGGTGAAATCCCCGCAGATAAAAAGGTGTTTACCACCCCAAATGGCGAAATCACAGATGATGGCGGAAAGGAAAATAACTATGGCAGTCAAAAACGGACAGCTTATATCATTCAATCGCCTGGGGCAAGTGCCGTAACATTAGAATTTACAGAGTTTGATTTGGAAGGTACACAAGAAAAACCTTACGATTATATAGATATTTTTGCAGGAAAAAATCCAGATGGCGAAAAAATAGGGCGTTTTTGTGGCGCAATTCCCCCAAAAAAAATCGTTGTAAAAGGCAGTTTTGTCTATATGGAATTTATTTCGGATTGCCAAGAAACCAAAAAGGGTTTTGTCCTCAAATATTCGGGCGGAACAGGGACAGGTGGAACCTCTGGCGGAAGCAAAGCTACAGCAGTCGAAAACCTTTCTGCGGCGAATCTCAATCCGTTTGGGGCAAGTTTGAAATGGGAGCATACACAAGGCGCGGACAAGTATTTGGTCTATTACAAACATAGTTTGGAGGAAAAATGGAAATTAAAAGCAACTGCTAACAAAGAATTAGAGCTGGCAGGGCTGTCTTCGGGCAAAAAATATACTTGGCGAGTCAAGGCGTTGGTGGACGGGGACACTTCGGCGGTTGAGGCAAATAATTTTACCTTGCCAGGCGTGAGTCATACAGGCAATGTGCAGACCTATTCTACGACTTTGACCGAAGGCAAAATGTATGATTCGGGCGGAAGTGAGGGCATTTATTTACCCACAGAAGAATATGTGTATCGCATTGTCCCCAAAAATGGCGAAAAGGTCAAATTTACCCTCAATTATTTGGAAACCGAAAAAGACAATGATTTTCTTTACCTCTATGACGGAGATAGAGATGGCAAATTATTGGCAAAAATTTCAGGCAAATTTACTGATAAACAAGTATTTACCTCTACTACAAATGCCTTTACGGTTTATTTTAAATCAGATTCCAAAACGCAAATGAAAGGCTGGTCAGCAGATTGGGAAAGCACAGGACAAAAGGGAAATGATGCTGGAGTGGACATAAATGTGCCTTCCCCTGGCACAAATACAGGCGGAAATACAACAGGCAACACAGGTGGAAATACAGGTGGAAATACGGGCGGAAATACGGGCGGAACTACAACTCCTCCTGCACCCTCTCCTGTAGGCACATTTGAAGTGCCACTCACTTATGGTGCGACTTCTCCCGTTTCAAAGGCTATTCTGCCTGCTGTTTTGACAGGAAATATGAGTCTTTCTTTTGAAGATACAGACAAAAGTGGAAAGGGAATTGCCCAAAAATTCTACCTTATTTGTGAAAAAAATGGCAAACAATGGCGCGGAAATGCCACAAATGGCTTTTATTTGGACAACTTTCACTACCTCTCTGCCGAATGGAAAACAAAAGGCGGAACGTGGGAAGTGAAAGACGGCAGATTTTACCAAAAAGACGCAAATGCCACAAATACAAATGCTTACACCTACGTAAACCAAGACAATCAAAGTGCTTTTCTCTATCAATGGCGCGCCAGAATGACAGG
>JAYUZN010001004.1:0-3908 GCA_043751755.1 Bacteroidota bacterium
TTTAGTTGCTATCACAAAACGCTGCCTGTTGGCACAAAAGTAGCTATAAGAATCCCTGATAATGCGGGTTTTATGGAATTTGAAGTGGTAGGGCGTTTGCAATCTTATGAGGGAATCGGCATGACCGAAAAATCGCTGAAGCGTGTGTTGGGAGACGAGTATCCTGATACGGCTACGGTGGAATATTATACAAAGTAGTTTTTTTTTCACGCAGATGTTCGCAGATGAGAGCAGATAACGCAGATGTCTATTTTTATCTGCGAAATCTGCTTATATTTGCGTTTATCTGCGTGAACTACCAATTAAACGACCATGCGTGAACCACTTTTTTTAAAACAAAACCGCCACAAATGGCGTGAATACGAGGAGAATCTCTTTGAAGAAAAGTCTGAAGATATGGACCCTGACCGTATGGCAGAGTTGTATATTCAACTCACTGATGACTTGGCGTATTCTCGCACGTTTTACCCACGTAGTGCCATTGCGCGCTACTTGAATGGGCTGGCTGCGCGTACTCACTTGCTTATTTACCAAAATAAAAAGGATAAAAACAACCGTTTTCTTTCGTTTTGGACGGAAGAATTGCCCTTAATTTATTTTCGGGCGCAAAAATACATGCTCTATTCTTTCCTCATTTTTGCCATAACGACTGCTATGGGTTGGATGTCTGTAATGAAAGACCCTACGATTGCGAATACCGTTTTTGGGGACGAATATGTAGATATGACCCTTAGCAATATCGAAAATGGCGACCCTACAGGCGTTTACAAAGATGATGACGCGTTTAGTATGTTTGTGCATATTGCCAAAAATAACATTGGCGTTAGCTTTTATGCCTTTGTACTGGGCATCATTTTTTCGGTAGGAACTGTATATCTTCTGTTCAACAATGGCTTTATGTTTGGAGCATTTTTGGGCATGTTTCAGACGCATAATGTGCTGGCAGCCGCATGGCCCGTCGTGATGATACATGGCACATTGGAGCTATCTGCCATCGTCATTGGCGGGGCAGCAGGTATGATGCTCGGCAATAGTTTTATGTTTCCGGGTACGCATACTCGTTTGGAATCTTTGCAAAAAGGCGCGAAAGATGGGGTAAAAATCATCATTGGTTTAATTCCGATATTCACCGTTGCTGCCTTCCTCGAATCTTACGCAACACGCCATTCAGAGATGCCTATATTTTTGAAAATAGCCATTATTGTGCTTTCTTTGGCCTATATTGTTTGGTACTACGTATTGTTACCGATAAGCATTAATCATCAAATTCAACATGAGCGACAAATTCCCATTAGTCAAAAAGCGTGATTTAGGAGACGTGATTCAACATACGATAAAGTTGCTTTCCTCCGAACAAGCGAAAGTTTTATGGCGTAACATTCTCCTATACGCCCTTCCCATCTATCTGGTAGGAGGTTTTTTCTTGGGGCAATTTCAGTTAGATATGCAGGAGGTTTTGCCCGAATTGCAGAATGGTGGCATTACAAGTATAGAGGAAATGATGGAAGCGCTTACCAAAGTATTTGGTTTCCATTACTATATGGTGGTGCTGTTCGCCATTGCCTCAAGTGCCTTACTGACGGCATTTACCTACAATTTCATGGCGGCTTATCATCAAAGCCCTTCAGGAGAAATAGAAAGTGAAGCCTTGCGTTCTCATTCCTTTTCAGATATTTTGTGGATGGTAGGATTTCAGCTACTTTTAGGATTCATTATCGGCTTGGGGCTGTTATTTTTCTTAGTTCCGGGAATATATCTTGCCATTCTCCTGTCTATTTTGGTGGCAGTAGCCAAAATAGAAAACCTGCATTTTAGCGATGCTTTTACCCGTTGTAGAGAATTGATGCGGGACAATTGGTTCAATACCTTATTAGTTGTCCTAGTTACCGCCGTCCTTGTAGGGATTGTATCTTCTATTGCAGGCAGCATTTTGCAAGCGATTTTCTTATTGATAGACAAAAATAAGGGAATGGTCTTTGCCTCTGTATTGCAAAATGCCCTTGCCGGCGGTCTAAGCACTTTCTCTATCGTGGCTATCTGTTTGCAGTATTTCAACCTTAGGGCGATATACGAAGGGGAAGAAGATGCCATCAATAGAGATATAGAGGAGATTGGGAAGTAATGGGATTCGGATTCGCCCATGCTGGCGTTCGCTGCAAGTCTATGAACATTGCTAACATTGCAATAGAAAAACTACGCTAACAAGGCAAAATATAACATAATGAAAAATATAAAATTAATCTTTAGTCTTTTTATACTCTCCTTGCTTGTAGTTGAGTCATTCGGTCATAATCTGAATTATGACAAAGTAATTTTGCATCAATGGACGGTAAACGCAGACACAAAAATCAATGCATCATTTCTGATGTTTAAGCATGATGAAGTGTATCTTCAAAACGAAAATACACAAATCGTTCACTTTCCGCTTGCCGATTTTTCGCAAGCCGACCAGCAATATGTTATTCAGCGATACAATGGGATTCAACAGCTGAATTCGCAATACATTTCTGCCACACAGAATAACTCTTCAACGGAACATTCCTTTGACTATTCAACATTATTTGTCGTGGCAGCATTGCTTATTTCAACTTTGTTGCTTACTTTTTTTTGGGGCAGTGTAAGCAAATTCAAATACATTTGGCACTTTTCCTGTGTTGCCTTATTCTCGGTGTTTTACGGTTTCAACCTAAAATCCATGATGCAGACCAACTTTGTTACCGACCCTTTGTCTGTTGATTCTGCGTTTGTTTCCTTCAAACCGAATGTAGTTACCTCATGGGATACCAATTATTTTTATGTTGAATCGTTTGGCATTCCAACTACACATGGAATGATGACTGGCATTACAGGTTGGCAACAACAAGTCCCCATTCCGCAATGCTACCTCAAACCAAACGCATGGCAGATTCCGCTGAACCCTGTTGTGGCAACAACTCCTGTGCCTGTAAATGCAAGTCATTTTTCAAGAGGCGCAATTGCACTTGCCGTAAACGGGATTCCCATTTTCAATCCTTACACCAACACAGGGGTTGATGCTTACCTTGACGGACAGTTAGACCAGTGGGGCGGTCATTGCGGACGAGCAGACGATTATCATTATCACATTGCGCCCATGCAGTTATACAATAATATGTCAGCAACAAACCCCGTAGCATATGCTTTAGACGGGTTTGCAGTGTTTGGAATTGTTGAACCGAATGGGGCTGCGCTGCTGTCGTTGGACACCAATCATGGACACTTTTGGACTAATGG
This sequence comes from Bacteroidota bacterium, assembly GCA_043751755.1. Taxonomy (GTDB): domain Bacteria; phylum Bacteroidota; class Bacteroidia; order J057; family J057; genus JAAFHL01. The sequence goes on from JAYUZN010001004.1 coordinate 3,253, forward strand.
TGTCTATCATTATCATGCAACGCCTACCCCTGTTGCTCCTTATATGATTGCAAACATGGTCGGACAAGTAACAGAAGATGCCACAAATCAGATTATTCCACAACCTCATGCAAACCCTGTAAGACCTGGACAAACGCCTTTGCCAGGTGCCGTAATTACAAATTGCATGGCAAACGGCAGCAATGGTTATACTTTAACTTACACAATGAATGGAAACACAGATTCAATCGTTTACTACTGGAACATAGCAGGACAATATACTTTTAATTTTTATACAAACACCGGATTAACCACAAGCACTTACAACGGTTTTATTCCCTGCCAACTTCCCACCTACGTGAATGAATTAAGCAATAATGCAGTCCATATTTTACTTTTCCCGAATCCTTCCCACAATGGATTTTCATTGCAATTGAAGAATACGATTCGACCCTCAGAAATAAAGAATATGTTAATATTGAACGATAAAGGTGAAACGGTTTTTACTTCCAACACTTATCAGGAGAAATACAATACAGATAACTTTTCAAAGGGAATTTATTTTGTTGTGATAAAAACAAACCATAATACTCTCACAAAAAAAATGGTGATTCAATAGCAAAAAAAGCAGGTCTTGGGAGTATTTAAAAACGGAATTAAGATTGAAAAATAAATAA
>JAYUZN010001005.1:0-21670 GCA_043751755.1 Bacteroidota bacterium
GCCTACCACTACCCCATCAGCAGTCGCGATTACCCCATTTGCCCCTAAACTACCAGCACTTGATTCCCAGGCATGTTGTTCCACATCATACGTAGCATAGCGCATATAATCGCCATCTCCATAGCCTACAACTACCCCATCAGCAGTCGCAACTACCCCATTTGCCCCTAAGCTACCAACACTTGATTCCCATGTATGTTGTTCCACATCATACGTAGCATAGCGCATATAATCGCCATCTCCATAGCCTACCACTACCCCATCAGCATTTTGAAAAATGCCATTGCTGCCCAGAGAGAGGTTTGTCGTTTTAGTCGTATTGAGAATCGGGTCATAGACAGACAAATTCAAATAGCTGCCATTTAGCGTAGCCGTAATGGGAAGCCCTGTTCCCCAATTCGCATTTTGGGCGACCAAAATGCCTGTACAAAGCAAGAAAAGTGTAAAGAATGTGTGTTTCATGATAATGGTTAATTTGCCGCAAGTTAGTATTTTTTTTTCTTATAAAAAAGGGTAAAAATTTTACCCTAAAAAAAACCATTTTTTCGCCCTAACTTGCCCCTTCATTTCTAATAAAAAACAATTCCTCATGACACAAAACACTTTGTTATTATCCGCAATAATGCTGTTATTTGCACAAGCGACCTTTTGCCAAAACAGCAAAAAGGCAAGTATTTCTTCCATTTCAGTACAAACAGGTTTCGTCAATGAACAGGAAGCCGATTGGCAACTTGCTGACTTTCGGCGACTTATCCCACAATCTGCACTGTTACAAAAAGATTACTCTCTTTTCAAACAAAATGGCGGCACCTCTCTTCAAACCTCCCCAATGGTCTCCGCCAATTTAGGTATCACTTTTGGGGAGAGCAAAAAAGGGCATCCTGAATTGCGGATAGGGCTTATCTATTTTTCGCAATATGCAAGCACCTACTTATATGCGGAGGAACGCAAGCCCTACGACACCCTCATTTCTACGCAAACAGGAGAGATGTATTTGTTAGATTCGTTGAAAACCAGCTATTTAAGGGGCAACTATACTTGCGACCAGTTGCGGGCAGACATTGCTTGGGTGTATAGAACGAATCCTGAAGCCCGTTTTTCGGCTTATGGCGGAATCGGCGGCACGATGGGCGGCTCAATCAATGCTTTCTCCACAATTTCTTATAATGAAAATAGGGCAAAAGCCACTTTGCTAAGCGGCTCCTCCTATTATTTCAATTCTAATTCTCGGGACTATCAAAGTGAACATTTTACCCTCAAAAATAATATGGGGTTTTCTGCCTATATTCCCGCAGGGCTTGATTTTCGGATATTTAAAAAACATCTTTTTTGGAGCAGGTTTCACTTGTTTTATGAAGGAAGAGCAGGGGTAAATGTGAGTTTTATTCCAAATATGACTCCCACAAAAAACATTAGTTTGCTCCAAGGTGTCGGGCTAAAAGTGCGGATTTAGGGTTATTGCATTTCACGCAGATTTCCGCAGATCAAAACAGGTTTTCGCAGATGAAAAAGGACATTATCTGCGAAATCTGCGCTTATCTGCGAGACCCACAACTACCATTTCAGCATCAATTCCAACCCTTTTTCAATCAAATTTCCCACAGCCTTCGCTGGGTCAGCAGAAAAAAGTCCCAATGGGCGATTTGCCAAAATGACGGACAGAGACGCACATTCATGCCCCAAAATTTCGCCTAAACCTAAAATGCCTGAAGTTTCCATTTCCAAATTAGTAACTTGCACATTTTCATAAGAAAAAGCCGAAAGTATATCCAATAATTGTGGGTTGCGTAAAGTAGTTCTGCCCAAACTGCGCCCTTGTGGACCATAAAAGCCTTTTGCTGTGAGGGTTATGCCTTGCAAAACAGCCTTTTCTGCTGCCAATAAAGCCGAAAAAGTAGGCGAACAAGCCGCCATAAACGGCTCGCCAAAGTAGGTATTTTCGTAGGTTGAAAGAAAATCGGCTAAGGCTTTTTCTGCGGAAAGAATAGCCTCATTTTTGTCATACACATAATATTGCAAAAGCCCGTCTAAGCCCACCGCCCATTGCGAATGGACAATCGTCCCAACAGGAGCCTCTGCTTGCAAGCCGCCACAAGTGCCAAGTCGCAAGATTTTGAGGGAAGTCGCCGCATTTTTGAGGCTTCTTGTGCCAAAATCTATGTTTACCAAAGCGTCTAATTCATTCAATACAATGTCTATATTGTCTGTGCCAATGCCTGTGGAAAGCACTGTTATTCGCTGCCCTTGCAAGTAGCCCGTTTGCGTATGAAATTCCCGTCTATGACAGGTAAATTCCACAGTATCAAAATGTTGCGTAACCTCCCCTACCCTATCTGGGTCACCTACAAAGATTATTTTTTCCGCAATATCTTCGGGCTGCAAACCCAAATGATAGATAGAGCCGTTGGAATTGAGAATGAGTTCGGTGTTGAGCATGATGGTATTTGTTTTGTTTTAGGGTGTTTTATCAGGTGGCGCACCCTTCGAGGGTGCGCCACAGCAATACAACCAATATCTTAACCTTGTTTATTTAGTCGGTACTACTTGTAGGAATGAAACGTAAATAAGTTGATGATTTTATAGTCCCGTAGGGACGCGATATTTATAGAAAAAAAACATGTCCCCGCCCCTCATACTTTTCGTGCTTGCACGAAAAACCCAATAAATTGGGGGATTCCGTTTTCTATAAATATGTCGTGCCTACGGCACTAAAAAAGCAAGATAATTAATGATAGTCGTAAATCATCAAGTTATTTAATTTTCGTTCCATAGACATATATTTTTATTGTATTATGCAGATTTCCGCAGATTAAAGCAGAGATATAATCAAATTTGCGAAAATCTGCGCGAACTTTTACGCCAAATTCGAGGTAAGCATTTTTCTATCCACTTTTTTGACCAAACCACACAAGACATTTCCAGGACCACATTCCACAAATTCTGAAGCCCCATCTGCCAACATTTGTTGCACACTTTGCGTCCAACGCACAGGCGCAGTAAGCTGCATAAGCAAATTATGCTTGATTTCCGCACTTGAAGTATGCTCTTTTGCGGTAAAATTTTGATATACAGGGAGTTGAGCATCAGAAACAACTGTTTTTTCTATGCCTTCTGCCAATTCCAAACGGGCAGGCTCCATCAAAGGCGAGTGAAAAGCCCCGTTTACGGACAATTCTATCGCTCGTTTTGCCCCGCGTTCCTGCGCCAACACAATGGCACGCGCAATGCCTGTTTTTGTCCCAGAAATTACCAACTGCCCAGGCGAATTGTAGTTTGCAGGGACAACAATGTCGTCCGAAATTGCCGCACATATCGCCTCCACCGCAGCATCTTCCATGCCCAAAATCGCTGCCATCGTGCTTTGCTGCGCATCACAGGCTTTTTGCATGGCATTTGCCCGAATTGCGACCAATTGCAAACCTGCCTCAAACGACAATGCACCCGCCACCGTCAATGCCGAAAACTCGCCCAGCGAATGACCAGCTGCCATTTTCGCCGTTTTATCCGCCGCATTGACTAAGGCAGCCACGACAGAATGTAGGTAAATCGCAGGTTGCGTCACCGAAGTGCGGCGCAAATCCTCGTCCGTACCTTCAAACATCAAAGCCGTAATGTCGAAACCCAAAATTTCATTTGCTTGGTGAAACAAAGTGCGAGCAAGTTCAGACTGCTCATACAGGTTTTTGCCCATGCCTACATATTGCGCGCCCTGTCCAGGGAAAATAAGTGCTTTCATCTATTTTTTGTTGATTTGAGGCGCAAAGATAAGGAATATTTTTTTGCTTTTCTTTTATGGAAAAGCATATTTCTTCTTCTCTTTGCAGTAAATATAGGCTAAAACCTGTACTTATTAAAACTTATTAAAAAAATATTAGAAAAAATTAGAAAAAATATCGAATTCTTCTTAACCTTTTTAATAAGTCTCCGTACAATAGCGTATGTTTCGACAAACAACACACATTTATTTTCGACAAACAACACACATTTATTTTCACAACATTATGAACAAGTTTAAAGGTTTTTTCGCTATCGTTTTGGTAGCAACTTTGGGGTTAGTCGCTTGTAATGACACAGCAGAAGCGGACAAAAAAAGAGTTGATGACTCTATTGCTAAACAAAATGCGTATGATGATTCTATCATGAAGTTACCTGCTGATACTACCCACAAAGTAGAAGTTCCAGTTGCTGACCCGAAAGCAAAAGAGCAGGGTGGCACGCATACTGCTACTCCTCCAAAAACAGACGGCGGAAAAGGCGTGGTAGTTACTCCAGCAGGTGGTGGAAATACCCCTCCCTCTAAAGACCCAAAAGGTGAAGAGGTAAAAGAGGACAAAGGCAAAGGGGGTGCGGGCGTAAAAGAGGACAAAGGTAAAGGCGGCGCAGGCGTAAAAGAGGATAAAGGCAAAGGGGGGGCAGAAGTAAAAGCAGAGGTAAAAGACGATAAAGGCAAAACTACACCTCCTGTCAAAGGTGGCGCAATTAAACATTAATTGTTTAATATTGGTCAAGCAAAAAGGCTGTCAAGTATTTGGCAGCCTTTTTGTTATATATTTTTTAGCTCTGTGGAGTGGCGCACTTTTGAAAATTGCGTTACCTTACAAGCCATTTTTGGGCACAAAAAAAGGGCAAGTACTATCGAGCGATCAACTCACTGCCGTTGCTACCTTCCGGTCCTGGCGGAGTTCATGAGGATCTGCTCATAGCCTTTACCCAAGCGCAAAGGTACGACTGTTTTTGGTTTCTGCAAATTTTTTTTACCATTTAAGCACTTTTTTTTCTCATTCGTAAAAAAAAAAAGGGCTAAGTGCTTAAAAAGCCGTACCTTAGTAACCGAAATGAACTTGTACACTTTCTCATTTATTTTTTATAGTATGAAAAAAATAGCTTTTGTATTTTCACTATTGCTTGTTTTCGTAGCATTTTCAAACATTGCTGCTGCACAAACTACTTCAGGAACAGCCATGAGTCCGCAAATAAAACCGGGACGCGCCATGCTAAATGTTCCTTCACTTGCTACAGAGGAGCAGTTTTTAGTCCTCAAATCTTCGGTATTGGACAAAATCGAAGGCGTAAGTTTGTCTAATTGGAATCCAAGTAGCAAACAGCTTATTTTGATGTACGACTTGAACAAAACAGGCGTGGACAAAGTCATGGCAGTGCTTGCGCAAAATGGCTACTCTGCGACTATATATGTAGCTTCGGACAAGCCGAGAACTACGGAGAAATAATTTCACCATCTCACGCAGATTTCCACAGATTTAACCGCAGATTTTCACAGATTGTATATATCTGCGTGAAATCTGCGTCTTCTATCTGCGAAAATCTGCGTGAAATCCATACAATATGTTATATGCTCAAAACAATCTTATTACTTTTGTTTGCACTCCTCGTGCTGCCCTCTGTTGTGTATTTCTATGATGCCCCTTTGCATATAGAACAAAAAGATATGATGTTTTCTATGTTATATCTCATGTTAGGCGTGGTAGTTACTTGTTTTGTTGTAAGTGAAATTACCAGAAATTGCAGTCAAGTAGATAAACTTTGGAGCATTATGCCCATCATTTATACAGGATATTTTGCCTACACAAGCGAAGGCGACCCTCGTATGCTACTCATGGCATTTTTGGTAAGTATTTGGGGGATAAGGCTTTCGTTCAACTTTTGGCGAAGGGGCGGCTATACTTGGATTCCCTGGGAAGGAGAAGAAGATTATCGTTGGAGCGTCTTGCGCAAAATGCCTCTTTTACAAGGAAAACTAAGGTGGGCTGTGTTTAATCTGTTTTTTATTTCCTTTTATCAACAAGGACTTGTTTTGCTTTTTACTTTGCCCGCAGTCATGGCTTGGCATGGAAAAGGGCAGCCGCTCAATCTCATAGATTACCTTGCTACGGCTTTGTTTTTGGCTTTTGTAGCGATAGAAACCCTCGCTGACCAGCAACAATACAACTTTCAAACCGAAAAATACCGCAAAATCGCTGCAAAAGAGCCGCTAACCGCCGAATATGCAAAAGGCTTTTGTAGCACAGGTTTATGGGCAAAATTCCGACACCCCAATTATGCAGCTGAACAAGCGATTTGGCTCAGTTTCTATCTATTTAGCGTAGCTGCAACCGGGCGTTGGATAAATGGCTCGCTGGTGGGAGCGGTGTTATTGCTCATACTATTTCAAGGAAGCGCGGATTTTAGTGAGAAAATTTCCGCAGAAAAATATCCTGATTATCAAGATTATCTCCAAAAAGTAGGACGGTTTTTTCCGAAATTCTGGTAGGAGTTGATGCAGATTTTCACAGATACAGAGGCTTGTTTTTTTTTCTATAAATATCGCGCCCCTACGGGACTATAAAATCATCAACTTATTTATGTTTCATTCCTTTACTTACCTCCCATAATACCCGCCCTGGACTCCCCTTGTTTGAAGGCTTGATTTTGCTATGAGGCAGAGGCAAGCTGCCGAAAAACCGTATTCTTTGTTCTGCGATTTCAATGTTGTATGATACGTCAATTCGTAGTCAAAAGGAATAATTTGCTTGTTTTCGGCATCTATTACCCCCGATTTACCCTCTTTTTGGGCAAAAAAATAGCTATTTGTTGGGCTTGGTTTTGGGCTTGTTTTAGCCTGTTAAAACTGCTATCACTTACGAGCAGATATTTTCCCGTTGTTTCTAATTGTTTATACTTGGGCTGTATTGCTACTTTTCCCGTTGTATCTGCAAACCCGTATAACTTTCCTTTTCGCAGCACAAATCCCGTTTTTAACCTATGTATGTAGTCGTATTCTAAGGGGAAAATGGGCGTGAAATCAGGCATTTCCAACAGCCCTATAAGGCTATCTTTTTCCAAAAAGAGGTAATGATTGGCTTCAAGCTCGATACGGTCATAGACAATCGGCATAATTATTTTTCCATTTGTATCTGCAATGCCCCATTTGTCGCCTTTTTGCAACTTATGAAAGCCTTCAAAACGCTTTATAAGGTCATATTCTGGCAACAAAACCTCTTTTCCGTTTTTGTGAATGCGGGCGTTTTTTCATAACTAAGCCTAAATTCCAAGCCGCTGTGTTGAGCTTGCAAAATGGCTAAGAGGGAGTCGCTTTGTGCTTGTGTGTGGGCGCAAAGGCAAAGGAGGAGGAGAGAAAAAATGGCTTGTTTCATGTAAAATATTAAAGTAGCTGCCATTTTTTTAATGGCAGTGTTATATTAGGACAGCTATTTAGAAAATAGCTGCTGCGGGTAGTTCACTTATTTTCCTTTATTCAATGCCTCATATCTCTGCCGAATGACAGGATTTACCTCTGCGGCAGCTTGTTTTGCAATAAAAATCTTTACTTCGGGCAGGTTTTTGTAGTCTTTCACAATCTCGGCTACCCCCAAACGCACTTCCATAACCTTGTCATTTTCGCCCATTTTCATCAAAGGTGTCAAGGCTTGCGAAAGTGCCCCTCCCTTCAAGTGGCTGAGATAAGCATTTACATAAAATCGGGTCAAAAACGCCCTATCTGTGTCATCTGGCTCATTTACAACAATGCTTATCACCTTCTCTACAGCGTCTTTATCGTCAAAATTCTCGAGAACTTTGAGGGCGGCAAGCCTGTCTCCAGAGCTTTCAGACTGCATAAATTGAGTGGCATAACGGCGGGCAAGGGTATCATTCCAAAGCGTGGCTACCTCTAAAGCAATTTGCGAAACATTGTAACTTTTGTCGCTCAAAGCATTGTATAACAAAGTGTCTATTGCCCCGCCTAAGCCCTTGTTTTTGGCATAATCTAACGCAGATTTGAAGTGAAAAGCAGAAACAGCTGCTGTACGAACCGCCGCTTTTGGGTCTTTTGCGAGCGAAATCGCCGCTATCAAAAACTGTTTTTTGCGGACTCCTTCATATTCGTTTAAGGCTTGCATAGCCACATTTCGGACGTTCCAAAAAGGGTCTTTCAATGCCGAAACCAAGATATTCAAGGCTACGTCATCTGTGAGGGCGGTAGCTGCTGCTTCAACTGCCTCATAACGAGGACGATAGGATTTGCTATATTTGTATTGCAAAGCGGCTTCTTTGGCAGAAATATCTCCTTTTTTCTGCAAAGTGCCTAATAAAGTACCTTCACTATCCAAGATAAAAGTCCCTGCTTTTCCCACAAAAGGCAACTCATATAGGCTATCTTGCGAATTAAATTCTAAGGGAAAAAAGCTGCTAACCCCTGCTGCATCTATTGCTTGAGCCTTGAAAAAGAGGCGAAAAGGAGGCGCGTCTTGCTGGGTTTGCGCAAGAGTGAGCTTTATTTTTCCTTCCGAAAAACGATACTCATATTCGATTTCGGGGTGTCCTGCGGTAAAAAACCACTGATTAAAAAACCAATTCAGGTCTTCGCCTGTGGTGCGCTCAAATTCCATGCGCAAGTCGTTCATTTCTGTATTTTGGTAGGCGTGCCTCAACAAATAATTGTGCAAAGTCAAGAAAAAGGCAGAATCGCCTACATAATTGCGCAAAGTATGCAGCACACAAGCCCCTTTTTGGTAGGAATGTGCATCAAACATGTCATCATCTACGCCGTAACGATAGCGAATAATGGGAACTTTTTTGTAGCTACTTTCTCCCAAATAGGCTTCTAAATCGACTTTTATATGCTCGTCTGCGGCATCTTTTCCATACTTGTGTTCTATCCACAAATATTCGGAGTATGAGGCAAAGCTCTCATTTAAAGCGATTTGCCCATAACTTTCGCAGGTTACATAGTCGCCAAACCAATGATGAAACAACTCATGTGCAATAATGTCTTCATGGTCTTCGTCTAACAACTGTCGGTCGTCTTCGTTCATTCTATCGAAAAAAACGGTGCAACCTGTATTTTCCATCGCGCCACTCACAAATTCCCGCACGACTACCTGCGCATATTTGTCCCAAGGATAATCTAAGCCTAATTTTTGGGAATAAAATTCCATCATTTCGGGCGTATTTCCAAAAATGGCTTTCGCGTATGGCGCGTACTTTTGTTCCAAATAATAATTTACTTCTTTATCTCGCCATTTGTCTTTGTATTCGCCAAATTCGCCTACCACAAAGGCAAAAAGATAGATGGAATGGGGCTGGTCTTGCTGCCAATAATCGGTGTGCGTGCCGTCTGGGTGCGTTTCACTTTTGGTTTTTCTGCCATTTGAGACGGTTACAAAGCGATTTTCGACTGTTATAGCCATTTCTTCTGTGCTTTTTTCGGTTGGGTGGTCAAATGTCGGAAACCAACAACTGTTATTTGTGGTTTCTCCCTGCGTCCAAATTTGTTGCGGCTCGTCTTTCTTTTTGCCGTCATGATTCACAAAAAACAAGCCTCTATCCGAAGTAACCGCCGCACCTGTGCTTGTGAGACGTTTGTAAGGATTGGCAATATAATCTATAAATATCTCGTAAGTGTCTCTTGCTGTGTAAGTTCTACCTAAGTTTATGACCAATTTTTCTTTGTTATATTCATATTTTAGGTCTTTTTTCGCTCCTTTTTCTATCAAAGCTACTTGCGCAATGTCAAAGGATTTGGCATCTAACTCCAGCGTTTGTACAGGATAAAAATAGGGTTTTATGCGCAAATAGGCTTTTCCTATGAGCTGTCTTTCTGCCCAATTGAAACGTATGTCCAATTTTGTGTGGAGAATGTCATTTCTGCGGGTAGGTACAGGGTGCAAAGGAGCCTTGCTTGTGGCTTCTTCTTTTTGCATCTGAACGGGCGGAACAAGCTCTATTTGCGGCTTTTGAGAAGCAGCTTTTTGGGTTTTGCAAGCACTTAGGCAGGAAAAAGCTACGAATAAAGCAATAAAAATACGTTGAGTCATGATTGTATGGTCGTTTTAGCGACAAAGATAGGGTATTCTTGTGTATTTCACGCAGATTTTCGCAGATGAAAGCAGATTTCGCAGATAGGGGGTTAGCGAGCTGGTCAAACTATTGTGTTTTTTATCTGCGAAATCTGCCAAAATCTGCGTTCATCTGCGTGAGATAAATAAAATTTGTTTTATCCGAAAAAACCTTTACCTTTGCATCTCTGTTTATGTAGCTACATTTTTATAAAAAATCCCCTTTTTTTGCGTTTATTTTACCAATCAACCTTCTTATTATGAATTGGCAATACCTTCTTTTGGCAGTCGTCTTAGACGTAGCTGGGACAGCTTCGCTCAAATTCTCCAATGGTTTTACGAAAATATTGCCCTCTGTGGCAGTAGTTATATGTTATTTATCCTGCTTTTTTTTCTTGGCAATCGCCCTCAAAAAATGGGATACAGGTATGTTATATGCGGTTTGGTCGGGCTTAGGCACTATTATGATGGTGCTTATTGGCGTGCTTTTTTTCAAAGAAGAAATAGATAGCATGAAGGTGTTTTGTATCTTGCTGATTGTGCTGGGGGTTTTGGGACTGAATGTGAGCAAAGTTTAAGCATTAAAGAGGTCATTTCTGGGGAAATAACCTCTTTAATGCTATTATAGTTTGTATTAGTTGAGTTTAAGAAATGAGTTAGAAAATAGCTTATTTCCGCCTACCCTTAGCACACATTCATACATGCCTTGCGGCAGCTGATAGAGATACAGCCTTGTGTCAGTCGCTTGTTTTCGCAGTTTTGTACGATAGACTTCTTTTCCCTCCGAGGTATAAACGGCAATATCTGCTTCTTCGGGAAGAGGCTCTGCCAGCTGTAGATTGAGGATGCCATTTGTGGGATTGGGGAAAATGTGCATATCAAAAGCATCAAAAAATGGATTTGCTAAGTATAGACTTAAACCAGAATGATAACGAGCAATAGCCCAATAACTAGTACCACCTAAACCCGTTACCCCCACACTTCCACCTGCCAAAATTTTGCCGTTTGGCGTAAAATGTAAGGCATTAATTCCGCCTCCACCAACTTCTGTGTAAACCCTACCAGAATCCCCAAAAGCAGTATCAAAATCTCCATTTGGCAAAAAACGAATCATAGCAAATTTCCCATAACTTATTCCCCCTGCAATAATTTTTTCATCAGGCTGGGTGATAAGTCCTTTAGATAAACCCAAATACTTATAAGCATCAAGTTTAATGAAACCAGAATCGCCAAAATTCATGTCTAAACTTCCGTCAGAATTGTAGCAAGTGAGTTGAAAATAGTCTTGTGTATCATCAGAAATACTACCACTTGTAATGATTTTTCCATTTGCTTGCAAAGCGATTGAGTTTGCAGGGGCGTTCCAATTATTAACTATTCCGACCCCATTAAAAGTGTTATCTACACTACCGTTTGCCGTAAAACGAGCTAAAGCTGTATGGTTAATTCCGCCCCATCCTACAATTACTTTGTTATCTGGCTGCATAGTACTATAATGTATAAATGCTACATATTCAGAATCCGCTTTAGCTATCCCACCTACACCGTATGTGTTATCCAAAGTACCATCTGTATTGTAGCGTGCCGCACATGCAAAAGATTGATTGGTGCTAATACAAGTCCCTGCAAGTACTATCTTACCATCTGCTTGTATATGAACAGATGAGGGACCACCACTTGCCAACATATTAGTAAGAATGAGTCCATTTGCACCCCAAGAATTATCCACACTTCCATCAGAATTGTAACGCAATATAGCAAAATCTGTAGTAATGCCATTATACTTCCCGCCTACGCCCAATATTTTCCCATCTGCTTGAACTGCTATAGAACGTATAACTATTTTGTTATAATACTCAATAATACCATCATTATCAAAGGTACTGTCCAAACTCCCGTCTGTATTATAACGAACAATTACAGAAACATAACTATTACTAACATAATAGTAACCAGCCACTAGGATTTTACTGTCTGGTTGTGAGGTTATCGCTGTAATGAAATCATCATCAGGGCTTAGTGCCGTATGAACAATTCCATCTGTATCAAAACTTAGGTCTAAGTCCCCCGATTGTGCAGATAGACGCATGATTATGCCTAAACATAAAACAAAAAAAATGCTGTTTTTCATATTAGTTGAGTTTGAGAAATGATTTGCTATAAAGCTGATTGCCATTGAGTTGCAGCACACAATTGTAAAAACCTTGCGGCAGCTGCCAAGTCGCTAATTGCTTCCTTTTTTCGCCTTTGGGCAAACAGATATGAGATACTTCTTTGCCTTCCGAAGTATAGACAAAAATACTGGCATCTTCTGTGAGGCTTTCGGCGAGTTCTATATTCAGTACTCCTACAGATGGATTCGGATAGAGCCACATATCGGGGTGTTCGTAGTGGATAGGTTCGGCATTGGCTGTATTGAGCAAAGGACTTACATTTCCCATGCTATCTGTACGCACAAGCCACCCCCAATAGCCATGTTGTGGGTCAGACGCAGGCACATCATTGGAAATCATGCCGCAAAACATAAAACCCTCTTTATATGACACCAATTTTTGGGGGAAAAAGGAGCAATAAGGAGACGTGAACAAAGGATGTTTATAATATTGCGACCACAAACTATCGCCATTTTCGCTCATTTTTAGTAACCAGCCTTTGGAATCGTTTGGGGAAATGTGGCTTCCCATTATATAATATGCCCCATTTTTTTCTACCGCATTTCCAAAATAGGATTTATCTTGCCCTATCCGATTTCCCCAAGTTATAGATTTATCTTTGGCTATTTTCATTATATATGCCTGCTGAGGATAGTCATAGTTACCATTGTTGTAGGTAGTCAATATTTCAGAACCTACGCATATATATTGATTATCAGAGCTTTGTATAATATATGGAGCCGCAATATTGCGAGAAAAAGGGCTTGTATATTCCCATATTATTTCGCCGTCATAATTAATTTCTATCAACCATGTAGCTCTCTTATAAGTAGGGGTTTGAAATGTTCCTATGGATAAAAGACTACTAATAACAATGGTACTATCATTAAATACATACACCTTATAAGGTTGTGTAGAATCATAGTTAGGGTTTTTATACACTTTTCGGCTTACTTCATTCCCTAAACTGTCTGTAAATATCGCTAAAGTTGAACATTCTTGCCCTGTTTGGAGTAGTGAACCTAATAAAAGGAAACCTCCATTTTGTAGCTTTGTAATGCCTTTAGAAATTGACAAAATAGCATTAGGGGCTTGAGGATAATAGTCTTTCAGCAAAATAGCCTCCCCTAGAGTATTTACTTCTGCAAACCCAATGGAATATTCTTGATTTTCATAATTTGTATATAATATCCCATTTTCACTCATCTTTAAATTATTATATATAAATTCCCTTGTCTGCTGTGGATTGCCATATGTCTTGGCAAAAATCAGGTTTCCGTTTGTGTCAAGACGCGCAAAAAAACCTGTTTGGTAATAGGTATTAGTAGGCGTGTCAATCTTTGCAATTCCTGTCAAATACAGTGCAGAGTCTGTAGTTACTAAACCTGAAAAAAAGGTTTCTTGTTTTGTATCAGCATCTAAGCGGTAAGCTTTGTTAAATTCATTTTGTGAATAACCGCCAATGCTTATCAATATAAAAATGATAATTAAACTTTTCATTGTTATAAAAGAAAGTGCCAACCCTATAAACAAAGAGTCTATAGGGCTGACGATTGATGGTTATTTTTGAATCGTAATTTTATGGGTTGTACTTCTTTCTCCACCTATCCAAAGACTATAGAGATAGATACCTGCGGGGACGGCTTGTGTGTCCCAAATTACCTGTTTTTCATTGCTTGATAAACTCACCTGATGAATCACTTTTCCTGTTATATCTGCAATTTCGATATAGCTATTTGTAGAGCCAAAAGGAAGGTTATACTCAAATACTACAAATTCTTTTGCAGGATTGGGGTAGGCAGAACAGGTAGAAAAAACAGGGACTTGAGTAGCCACATTTTGATGTCGCAAATTGGCAGGCGGCGTAATGTTTATGTCTATATCAGGGCAATCTCCATAGAAAAAGCATAGTACAGCTTGCGCTTGTATTGCACCCGTTCCTGCTAAGGCAGCAATCCTTTGTACTTCTGCTAATTCTGTATTGGATAGCTCTTTCCAAGTTCTATCCTCTTGAGCTAAGGCTATTTTTAGGTCGGCAAAATCAGAAAATGCTTGATGCTCTGTTTGGTGTCTTGCAATATAGGCAAAAGTGGTTGGCATAGCATTTAACATGCTTTGTGCAGCACTATATTCGCCTTTTTGTATTAACACATCAATGAGAGAATATTGCGCATGAGGGGTATTGAGTTGCCCAATCCAATATGCCAAACTATTCTTATTGACGGTGCTATCTGCCAGTAAATCCGAAATAATAATGCCTACATTTTGCGAAAACTGGGCAGAATGTGTCGCTAATTGTCCTTCTATCTCTTTGCGAATAGAGGCTATTTCAGGGGCATTTACTAACCATTCTATCATATATTGGGGCAGAGGGTTAGGAATATCATTGCTTAGTTTTGTGATAAACTCCCTATCGCGACACGAAGCCCGATTTGCCATTAAGACCTCATACAATAAGGCATCTGGCAATATTCCCGAATTTGCCGCCTCTAATAATGCTTCTCTTGACACATTTGGCGACAAAGCCACAAGCTCATTTCTAAGCAGCCAAGCATCTTCTGCCCATTCTGTAGAGATGTCTGTTAATACTGCTTGCGTACTTCCGCCGTCTATAAGGTTTGCGTATAGGTATTGCAATACCTCATATTCATTTTTGTGGGAATTGTATTCCGTAATGACAGACATTCGTTCCTGTGAAGGAATTTTAGGGTCTTCTTTGTTGATGTGGGAAAGACAAGTATTAATTCCTGTTACGTCAACTTGTATTACCCAGCCATTGCTAAATTCTAATGCTTCTGTATTTGCTATATTAGGGTCATAAAACCTCAAAACCTGATTATTAGAAATATTAAAATAGTTTCCTTCAATAAGGGCATTTATCGAAAAAGTATTTCCATCAGGAGTACTTTCTGTTTGTATTGGTTCAGGACTCCCCTGATAATACCTAATCCCCTCCCCATCTGTTACCGCAATATCATAGTCATTATTGATATGCGTATTGCATAGATATTGCAGCCCTGCCGCCGAGTTTCCGCCTACATCTCTATTTGTCCAGACGCTTGCATTGCCATAAGTCAGCGATTGAAAAGTGTTTTTATAGATTTCGTTCTCATCTGTACCCGAAGCTACTACGCCTATCCCAGCCACATTGCCTGTACTGCTGTTACGGGTAAACAGGTTTTCTTCGATATGGTAGCGTGAGCAGCCGAGCAGCAAAACGCCTGTGTTTGTATAGCTTGTTGCATTATTTTCTAGGCTAAAGCGATTGTTTATAATGCGTATATCATTGACTTGTGTAGCAAAAATATCCCGTTTTTTATTGTTTTCAAAATCCGTATTTTCTACCCTAAAGCTGTGCCAGCTCCCTGTATTTCCCGCATAAATGCCTTCGTAGAATTTTTTGAAAGAAGATAAAATCAGGTTATTTTGGGGGCAGGGAGGATTGCCAATCGGCACATTGCCTTGTGTGCAGTAGGGTAGCACCGAAAATCCCGCATCAAAACTTTTGATACCTGCGGGCGCAGTATAAGGCAGCCCCGAAGCACCTCCTTCAAAGCCACAACCTTCAAACCTTATCCCCGACACATTGTACAAAGAAACCCTTTCCAATACATCTGCAAAATGGTAAGCCCCCGCTGAACTCGTATAATCTAAGTCAGATACGCCAAAATAACAGTTTTTGAAGTAGCTCACATTATCACATTCTATATTATGATTGTAGGCAATAGAATGATTTTGAAAACGATAAAACACTACATCTCTGCGATTGTTGAGAAAATAAGCATCTGTAGCATATACAATTCCCCCCGAAAGCGTGCCATCATTCGCATCTCCTACCTCTATCCCATCTTCCGCTTGCTGAATAGCAGCCCCATTCATCAAAATCACTTTTCCCTGCGCCCCAGGCGTGTATTGAGTGGCAGTAGTAAGATTGCCTATGTTTGTGCCTATATTTGTTCCCAATACATCTATGCCTTTCCAAGAGCAGGGTCCATATACTAAATTTGTCAAAACAGCCCCATCTACAATCAAAGTCGCACCCCGTTCGACCGTTATTTTTGAATCTTGTGCAAAACGCACAAAGGCAGTAGGCAGACCTTGTGGGAAGCCGCCTTGCCAGGCTCCCGAAATCGTGAGAGTCGCACCTGATTTTATCAAAATACTCCCCGAATTTCTGTCACCATGCCAAGTAGTGTTGGTGGAAATAGTCGTAGTTGGCGGCGTATTAAGGAAACAGGTATTCCACAAATAGCCAATAGGTCCTCCTGGATAGCCGAGGTTATTCACATAGTTTATATAGTCTTTCATCCTTTGAACCTGTCCTTGAGTAAAGGTAGTAAGACATTCCCGTTCGGAATAAGACATTAGGTTATGAGTGTTAGGGACGTATGTGATACCTAATACATCAGTTTGTGTACCAGCTTGATTCCAGATACAAGTATTTATATCTACATCAAAGCTCAAATTTGGGTCAGCTTCTGTATCGCACAGCAAATCGCCCTGTTGTTTACAGAGTAACCCATTTGCATTAGACAAAGTTCTATTTACATATTCCAGCCCGTAATAAGCGTCATGTGTGTGGAGTAAATTTAGCACATGCCCCATTTCATGCGCCAGCACACCTGTCCGAAAGATGGATTTGTAATTGCCTGTAAAATTTTTGCCCCATGCAATAAAGGCGTTTGTTCCACCTACGCTTCCCGCACTCCCCCCACCGTCAGGCAGTCCGTTATAATAATAGCCGTCATCGTCATACAAATACATATTTATGCCATTATGGTTATTGGCATTAAATACAATGTCATACTTTAGAACAGGTTCGTTGTGATAGATAGGCGTGCCGTCCCATACAAAAAATATTCCAGTGGGAGCAAAATCGTGATTCAATACCTCAACGGCTTCATTTGCTTCTGCGAGTGTCAAACCAGGATGCAATCCTGTATTGTCATAGACTAAATGCACATACAAACGAATAAAAATCCCACAATCGGGATTCAAGAGCGATTCGACCCCATTTTGAGGAATCCAATTAGGGTCAGGCGTGAAATAACCATACGGGAAGTTACATTCCAAGGATGGTGGTGTTTGCGCAGCAGTTCTTTGTGTTATAAACGTTGTCATAATACATAAGAGTAAGAAGGTGTTACGCAGCAAGACGAGACGAGACGAGACGAGACGAAGGTAAGTCTGTTTCACTACATTTTGATTATTTTTCATAATACAAAAGAAAATTATAGGTAAATAAAATAGTGAAAACAAAGCAATAGGAACAAGTAGTAGTTTTTTATTTTCGACAAATATAAGGGTTATTTTTATAACACCAAACTTTTTTTCAAAAAAAACAAAATAATTTTTGCTGTATAGAAATTGGAGTTGCATAGTTGTGCGGTTTTTCATTTCGACAAGCTCAATGCAACGCAATGACCACCGCACGCAGGAATAGAACGCTTTGTGTTTCGGTTTAAAAAACTGCACAACTTTTGGTTTTTTCTCCAAAATGCACTTACTTTGTCAAAGTTATTCAATATTCTCAAATGGCAGGCAGAAAAAAAACATATCCCCACGTACAGCCCATAGAAGAATGGGCGATTCTCAAAATTTCGCAAAATCGCAAGGAGATTGTGCAGGAAGTTACGCGCCGTTCTATCCGCAAAGTGTCTGAAGATACGGAGGAGGCAAAGATGACGATAGAAGACCAAGTAGCGAAAACGATGTATATGGAGGCGATTCGGATGCGCGAGGAGCCTTGGAATATCGACCCAAGTGATGAGAAATCTTTTTGGAAATCTATCAAAAAACGGCTGATTCGCAATGAGCGAAAGGAAGAGGAGGGCAAAAATTTGGAACTGGTCAATATGGAGTTGCTGCGCGAAATCGTGGAAAGATATGCCGAAGAAATTGCGGGCTTTTTTCATGTTCCTACCTTCAAATTTGCGAGAACGGTACTGCCTATCCTTTTTTCGCGGCTGCTCAATGCTATCTCTGCGACAGGTATGGCACGTTTTTTCAATCCGACCAAACATATTGAAGATAAACTGCATATAACAGGCGAAATAGCGGCGATTCGTGCTTTGGCACAAAAAGGAACGGTTATCCTTGTGCCTACACATTCGAGCAACTTGGATTCTATCCTCATAGGTTGGGCTATAGAGCATATTGGTTTGCCGCCGTTTATCTATGGTGCAGGACTTAACTTGTTCAATAACAGGATAGTAGGCGCATTTATGAATCGTTTGGGGGCGTACAAAGTGGATAGGCGCAAGAAAAACATTGTTTATAACGAAACCCTCAAAACCTTTTCTACGGTTGCGATTCAAAGTGGCTGTCATAGCTTGTTTTTTCCGGGTGGCACGCGTTCTCGCTCTGGGGCATTGGAAAATAAGCTCAAATTGGGCTTGCTCGGTACTGCTATGGAAGCGCAAAGGCAGAATTTTGTGGAAAATAGCGAACACCCAAATGGGAAAATTTTTGTAGTGCCGTTAGTGCTATGTTATCATTTTGTATTTGAAGCAGAATCTTTGATAAAACAGCATTTGCATAGTGCGGGACAGGACAAGTTTTATATTGAAGATGAATATAGTAGCAACTGGAAAATCCTGAAATTTGTGTGGAATTTCTTTGCCAAAAGCTCTGAAATGGAACTTTCTTTTGGGCGACCTATGGACGTTATGGGAAACTTTGTGGACAATGAAGGCATCAGCTACGACCAACAAGGGCGTGTTATAAATACGGTAGATTATTTCAAATCTCGGGGAAAAATCAATGAAGATAGGCAAAGAGATTCGGAATATACCCGCATGTTGGGCAATAAAATTGCAGACCGTTTTAAGGCAGAAAATGTTGTTTTTTCCAGCCATATAGTAGCTTTTGCGGGCTTTGAATTGCTGCGAAGGGATTATAAGGAATTGGATTTGTATAGCCTTTTGCGCCTGCCGCAAGATGATAGAGGCGTTCAGCAAAATGAAATGCTGCTTGCCATTGAGCGCATTATCAGCCGTTTGCGAGATATGCAAACCCAAAGACAGGTGCGACTTGCCGAGCATTTAGAGACAAATGCTGCGCAAATCTTGCTGCATGGCATTCAGCATTTGGGTTTATATAACGACAAACGCCCGCTCATGATGGGAGATGACGGCAAGGTACATTCTCAAAGTTTGAGTTTGTTGCATTTTTATTACAATCGACTTACGGGCTATGGCTTGGAGAAGTTTGTGTGAGGTTCATTTGGGTATTTCACGCAGATTTTCGCAGATTAGATAATGAACTTGGTAAACTAATTTACGTTTAATAGGGTGTTGCACCTTTCGAAGGTGCGACACCCTGCCGCCCTCAAACTCATCAACCGCTTACATGAAAGCTTTTTTTCATTTCATTTTTTTCCTCCTTCTGACCCTTTTCACGCAAATTGGTGGCATCGTTTTCCTCCTTTGCTTGCCCGTTTTTAGTTATTTTAAGGGCAGAATCTCCACAAAATTTTTCCGTTTTTGGGTGCAGACCTTTTCTTTTTGCTTTTTTTATATGGTTGTTAGCATTTGCCTTGTTCCGCCTTTAGCAAAAATGGCGGGACGTGTGCCTTTGCCGCTTTCTCACAAATCGCTAAAGCCTTTAAACATAGCGACTTGTATCTTGAATCGGCATTATGTAGTACCCAAATTGCGCAGTATCGCAATAGTAGTAGCTGATAACATGGAAAAGGAATATCCTGACACCAAAATTTTGTACTTAGATGCGAATTTCCCTTTTTTGAATGGTTTTCCCTTGATTCCGCATTTGAGCCATTGTGATGGGGAAAAAATGGACTTCGCTTTTTGCTACAAAAACACACATTCTGGCACGCCTGTCAATGATGCGCCTTCCTGGATAGGCTACGGAATCTGCGAAGAGCCGCAGGAAAATGAGGAAAATCGCCCTGCAAATTGCGAGCAGTTGGGCTATTATCAATATGATATTTTGCGTAAAATGGTGCCACAAGCAAATAAGGAGGTTTTTACTTTTGATGCAGACAAAACCCGTAATCTTATTGTGTTATTTGCCGAGAAAAAAGATATTGGTAAAATATTTCTGGAGCCGCATCTCAAAACAAGGCTTGTGTTGGGCGAATATCAAAAAATCCGTTTTCATGGCTGCCAAGCAGTCAGGCATGACGACCATTTTCATGTGCAGATGAAGTAAGGTTTGTAGAGTGGCGCACCTTTGGAAGGTGCGCAACTCTACAAACCACTCATAATTCGTGTAAATTCGTGTAATTCGTGGCAAAATGCGTTAAAAATCTACCTGAAAAGAAAATACAGGCACCAAACCTGACGTATTCGACTGATATACAAGCCTTTGTTTATTTGCATTAAAATCTATATCTGTTATATTTTTTCTGTTTGTAACATTCTGTACATCAAGCGAAAGCTGCCCAGCGACCTTTTGACTGAAATTGAAACGATACATAAACCGCACATCTAAGCGCGCAAAATTAGGGGCTTGCAGGCTATAAGGGTGATTCTCGTCTGCCACATATTTGCGGGCTGCGATAGATTTTGCGAGGTCAGGCGGCGTGAGACGGAAGCCACCCCAATATAATAAACGCCCGCCTATTTGCAAAGCTCCTCCTTTTTTGAAGGTAAATTCTCTGCCCATCGTTGCAGAAGCATTGAAACGAGAGTCATTTGCTGTGTTAAAAGTGCCTATTTTTAATGTTTTGTAGGTAGAACGATAAAAGGCGCTGTTTAGTAGAAAATAAAATTTATTAGAAAACTGCTTTTCTGCCGTCAATTCTATGCCATAATTCCAGCCTGTACCCTTGCTCATAGTAGCAAAACGCGGAAATGCCCCTAATCCATTCAGCATCCAATACGCACTCGAAGTGTCATTTATAATAGGCACATTAAACAAATATTGTGCATAGATTTCGGACTGAAAACGAATCCTTTTTGTGGTATAAATGCTATAAGAAGTAACAAAATGATGCGACCTCAGCAGTTTTAGGTCAAAATTAGGCTTGTACAAAGCCTGATTTTGCAGTGTGTCCTGCACATAAAATGCCTGAAAAGGCATGGCTTGACTTTGCAAACCATAGCCAAAACTAAGGGTTTGATTTTCTTTCAGCTGATATTTGAAAGAAATGCGGGGGTCTAAGCCTGCTGTTTTATTGAGCGATAAAAATAGCAGATGCAAGCCACCTGTTAACTTCAATCTTTCATTGAAGTCATAACTCATAAGTGCGTAAGGTTCAAGGGTTTGTGTATTTCCTTTTCCGCTCACTGTGAGCAGTTTTGCGCTGGCAATCGTGCCTACATTTGCCGTTTGACTGCGGGCTTTGTCGGTATAATAAAAATCATAAAAAATTTGATGGACTGTAATGCCTGTTTTGAATAAAGTTCTGGTATTCAAGCGATTATTGTAAGAAAAAGCCCCCGAAATGCGCGATTCATTCAAGGTTTCTGTATGATAACGATACTTTTCATGTTGAACATTCAAGGTGTCATAATACCAATTTATCCAACGTTTTGTGCCTGTCATTACCGCTTTGAAATAGGATTTTTCATCTATTTTGTGCGTCCAAGTTGTGCCAACTACCCCAACTTGACTGCTTTCCAAGCGATATTCAAAGTTTTCGGGGTCATAGTTATAAGTCGCACTTTGAAGGGAATCCGTCATTTGTTGTTGAGAAAAAGGAGTTCTTCGTTCAAAACT
>JAYUZN010001006.1:0-13996 GCA_043751755.1 Bacteroidota bacterium
CCCATTTTTCCACCAGAATTTGATTTATTTTTTTGTCATCGGAAACGAAATTTACGCCAATAATATACAAAGCCTTGTTTTCTACCCGAAAACGTGCCGCATAATTCTTCGTTTTTATCTGTAAAATGGCAGCCGTAGCACTTTCATTGAGCTTAAATTCAAAAATATAAACGGCTTTTAGCGCAATACAAACCGTATCAAGCCTGCCTTCTGCACTCTCTAATTCCGAAAAAGTCGCAAGTCCTGTGCTATACATCAAGACGTGCATAATGGTATGAAAAAAGCCTTCTGTAAACTTGGTGATGTCGTAGCTTGTGGAGGAAATGACAGGCGAAAAGACTTCAAAAGCCTGCTTTAACTCCTGATGTTGAAGATGTTGCTTCAATTTGTGTGCGATTGTATATTCCATTTCTCCCCATTCTTTTTCTACATATTCTGCCAATAAATGCGACGCAAAAGACTGCCGAACTTCCTGATTGGGAAAACCTAAAATAAAAGAATCATCTTCTACCACCTCTTTGATGGTCAAATACCCTGCTTGAAATAGCAGAGAATGGCTATAGAATTGTGTTAAATTCGCATTTTCTAACAAATTGCCACTTGCCCGAAAATGCTCCAAATCTTCCATCGTGATTTGCTGTTTTCGCGCCCCCCTTACCAAAACCGTTGGCGTTCCTGTGTTAAACCAGTAATTCCTAAATTGCAAACTTTGACAGAAATTGACAATCGAAAAGGGGTTATAGACCTTATTTTCCTCGATTCCGTCCCACGAATAGCCATTGTATTGCGCTTTGATGCGTACCAAAATGTCGGCTGTCGAAACCTTGTGTTCTAAAGCTGCTGCCTCTATATAGTCTCCATAATACTTGCGCAATTCCGTTTCTGTATAGCCAAACAAAGTCGTAAAACGCTTGTCAAGGCTCAAATCATTGAGCATATTGAGGTCAGATAATATCGCAATTCTGCCAATTTTGGTAACACCTGTGATATACGAGCGATGAATATGGTCGCTCGCACCTTTCATTGTGCCATAAAATTTCTTCAAAATCGTTATATTCTCCTCCAATCTCACCTCATCTTTGCCCACAAAATCCGTTACAGGCATCTCATATTCGTCTATCAAAATAACAATAGGCTTTATTTTTCCCAGATGCTCAATTATACGTTTGAACATGTTACGGGCAGAAGTATCTCCCAAATTTAAGCCCAACTCTTCCACAATAGGCTGCAAATAATCTTGCAAACCCTGCTCCAAAGAACAGGCATTATACTCAATCAGGGTAAAATCTATGCGCAAAGTAGGGCGTTTTTCCCGTTCCCAATCTATGTTATCATATATCCACGTATCTACAAACAGCTCTTTATTTGCTTGATGAATATTGTGTATCGTGTTCAGAAACAAGGACTTGCCAAACCTACGTGGACGTATTATAAAATTGTGAATACCGAGTTGCATCAATTCGTAGATTTTTTCGGTTTTGTCCACATACGTAAAACCTTCATTATGAAAGAAGGGAAAGGATTGAACGCCAACCCCTAATTTTTTGCGTGCCATAATTGCGGATATTTTTGGCAAAGATACACAATAAAAAAGAAACCTACAAACAGCCTTTTTTCCCCAATAAATATTTTTCCTACAAATTTTCCTGCTTATTTCCAAAAAAAATGTACCTTTGCACCCGTAAAATGAGGACTTTATCCCTCTTCTTTCATATACATAAAACGCTAAAAAATGAGTGCAAAACACACGTTAGAACAAATTACGGCTTTATTGGGCAACGAATCGGACTATTTGTTGGGACATGAAAGCAAAACCATAGACAAATCGCTGCTGCATTTGCCGTCGCCACAGCATATCGACAATGTGTGGAAAGAATCAAATAGAAGCAATCAAGTGTTAAAAAACTTGCAGCAGTTGCATGGCGCAGGGAGATTGGCAAATACGGGCTATATTTCTATTTTGCCTGTAGACCAAGGGATAGAACATTCGGCAGGAGGCTCTTTTGCGCCAAATCCGATGTATTTTGACCCCGAAAATATCATAAAATTGGCGATAGAAGCGGGCTGCAATGGCGTAGCTTCTACTTTTGGCGTGTTAGGGGCAATGTCGCGCAAATATGCCCACAAAATCCCGTTTATTGTCAAAATCAATCATAACGAATTTCTTTCTTATCCCAATAAATATGACCAAGTAATGTTTGGTTCCCTCAAAGATGCGTGGAATATGGGGGCAACTGCGGTAGGCGCAACGATTTATTTTGGTTCGGCAGAATCTGCACGCCAAATTGTAGAGGTGGCAAAAGCCTTTGAAATGGCGCATGAATTGGGAATGACTACGATTTTGTGGTGTTATACCCGAAATAATGCTTTTAAATCTCCTGAAAAAGACTATCATGTTTCGGCAGACCTCTCTGGGCAGGCAAATCATTTGGGGGTTACGATTCAGGCGGATATTATTAAGCAAAAAATGGCAGAAAATAATGGCGGCTATTTATATACAAAACATGGCAAAACCCATAAAGATGTGTATGAAAAATTGACAACTGACCACCCTATTGACTTGTGTCGCTATCAGTTGGCGAATTGTTATATGGGGCGCGCAGGCTTGATTAGTTCGGGCGGCGAGTCAAAAGGGGCGAGCGATAAAGGTGATGCGGTGAAAACGGCTATCATCAACAAACGGGCGGGCGGTACAGGCTTGATTTTGGGCAGAAAAGCCTTTCAAAAGCCCTTTGCAGAGGGCGTGGACTTGCTTCATGCGGTGCAAGATGTGTATTTGATGGAGGAAATAACGATTGCGTAGTTTTTTTACTGCTAAGGCACATAAAGGACGATTTTATAGCCTCTCTGAACACGAAAAGAATAAAATCCTAATTTACCCCTAAGGCACGAAGGAAACTAAGAAAGAAAAAGTGTGGCTTAGAGGTCTTCTTTTACCCTATTGCTTCGTGTTTCTTCGTGCCTTAGTGGTGAGAAAAATGGCAAGTTATTTAATTTTTGCTCCTTAGTGGCAAGTATAAGTAAAAATAATTTTTAAATATATGGTAAAATTTAATCACAAAGACAAGGCATTTGCCTTAGAACTCAAAAATAGGGTTCACAAATGCCTTGCAGACAATGGCAAAACGCAGTTTGCAGATACGGCTATGTACGTCAAAATCGTATTTTGGCTAAGTGCTTGGGTAGCTACCTACGCACTCATTCTCTTTTTGCCTGTACCGGGTTTTGCCAAAGTGTTATTGGCAGTTGCGCATGCTTTTACGCATCTGTTTATTGCTTTTAACATTTCACATGATGCCAATCACCAATCTATTTCTAGCAACTCTACGGTAAATCGGATTCTTTCCTATTCCTTAGACCTTATTGGCGTAAACTCCTATCTTTGGCGCGTGGCGCACAACAAAGAACATCATGGCTTTATCAATGTAGAAGGCATAGATTCCAATGTAAATGGCTATGGCTTAGTGCGTTTCGCACCTTGGGACGAGAAAAAATCTATGTTTCAGTTCCAAAATTTATATGCTTTACTTGCCTACGGACTTTCTACTTTCAACTATGTAACCGTAAAAGACTTCCGAATTATGCTCAATTCTTACAAAGAAGGCGATAAAATTCCTTTTTCTGCTATATTAGAATTGGTAATATTTAAAATATTTTATTACGGCTATATTTTTGTTTTGCCGATGTATCTTATGCCTGAATATTCTTTTGGGCAAATGTTTTTAACCTTTATCCTTTGCCATTTCATTTTGGGCATTTCGCTTACTATGGTTTTCTTGTGCGGACATTTGACCGAAGGGGCGCATTTTCCTACCATAGAAGACGACAAAATCGCTGAACCTTGGGCGGTGCATGTGGTCAAAACTACGAATGATTTTGCGGTAAACAGCCCTGTTTTCACGTGGTTTGTAGGCGCAATCAACATTCATATAATTCACCATATATACCCGACAATCTGCCACACGCACTACAAACTGCTGTCGCCTGTGATTGCGCAAACTATCAAAGATTTTGGTTTTCAATACAATAACATTCCTACTTTTCGGCAGGCAATCGTGTCGCATTTTCGCTATTTGAAGGAAATGGGGAGATTTGCAGCGTAGAGGGAAGGAAAAAAGAGATAAAAGAGTGGCGCACTTTTCAAAAGTGTGCCACTCTTTTTGGTAATTTGGCGGTTTTGAAAAAAAAGGCTATATTTGTACCCATAAATGGATAACTTTCATGAAATTACTTGTCAATCATTTAGGTCCTATTAAAAATAACACAACATATATTGATTTATCTAAACAATTTTATGTGTTTGTGGGAGCAAATAATAGTGGAAAAACCTATCTTTCACAGTTTTTGTGGGGAATGTATTTTTATTGTCATGAAGTAGGTTTTCGAGCATTTATTGAAAAGCAAGATACCTCTTTTGTGGAAATATTAGAAGATAGTAGAATTGTTATCAATGACGTTTTTTTGCAAAAAATAGCCAATATTTATACAGATTATTTAAGAGAGAAATTAGGGAATTTATACAATGCTTACAATGGAAATAGTTTTTTACCTGCTGAAATTGTATTAAAAATTGGCGACGAGGATATCCTTCCCTTAGCTTTTACGAACCGTTTTACAGAGCTAAAAGGACGCGTTGTTTTAATTTTCGCTAAAAAAGAGGCGGAAAAGCACTTTATCGTTCAAAATAAATTAGGTATTTCCTTAGAAAGAATACAAAAAACAATCCTTTTAACGGTTATCCGAAAATTATTTCAAAGACAGACCAATAAATTTCTTCCCGCAAATCGCCAATTTTACCCTATTTTTTATCAGTATATTTTTCAATTAGAGCGAAAAAATGATTTTGATGAGGAATTGCTTTCGACCGAAACTAAAAAACAAAAAATTGAAAAGCCCTATACAAAACCTGTTGAAATATTATTGGAAGACCTATTTTCTTTGAGCTTAAAAGAAGCTAATAAAGACCTTCACTTGACCTATATTGAAGAACTTGCGGCTATTATGGGGGGAAATATTGCTACAAATCGAGTAGAGGGAATAGGTATGGCAAATTTCCGTTTTGAAATAAATGAACAAAAAAATGTGCCACTTTTTCTTGCCTCATCTTCTGTTAATCAGCTGACTTTGCTTTATTTATATTTCAAATATTGGGCAGAAAAAGACAAGAATGTATTATTTATAGATGAGCCAGAAGAAAATTTGCACCCACAAAATCAAATAAAATTATTAGAATTATTGCTTAAATTTTCGGGGGAAAAAAATAAAGTTTTTATCAATACACATAGCCCATTGCTTGCAGAGGCTTTGAATAATTACATGTATTTGCATAGTTTGAAACAAGAATTAGGCATGAGTGATGCTGAAATAGCGGATATTATGCAAGAAAATGGCTTGAAATTCATAAATACAGAGGTTGCTATTCCCAAAGAAAAAGTAGGGGTTTATTTCTTTGATGGAGAAAGGATAATAGATTATGAAACAGATAGTTATGGCGTATTTTTTAGAGACTTTAAAGAGGTAACAAATAGCATAAGTAAAGCAAATCGTGTGTTAACAGACTACCTTTACCTTTCTCAACAAGCAACCGAAAATGCGTAAATATCTTATTCATACTGTTGGGGATAATCCTAACCCATTCATTATCAAGGATAAGCTATACGAAGCGTTTTTGCAAACCCAATTTATTGAGGAAATAGTAGATTTTTCTCAACCCATTTTGATAAAAGAAGCGGGAAAAAGTGCAAGTTTGAACAAAGTAGAAATTGATATTTCAGATGCAAAAGAAATTGGTATTGAACGAATTTGGCGGGTAAATTTAGAAAAAGAAATCATAGGAATTTCTACCAAAAATTATTTTCGCACACCCGAAGTCGCTTTATTATTTTTGCAAAAAAAGAAAGAAAATGAGTATCAACTTCATGTCATGTTAGTAGAAATGAAGTCTTCATTGAATGATACCGAGATAAAAAAGAATAGTGATAAAACAACAACCCAAAAGAAAGGAGAATTGGAGACCATTCCTGAAAAGCTTCAAGCAGGAATGAATAGAATGTACCTCTATTTAGCCATAAAAAAAGTGAAAAACTTTGAAAAAGGCAATATTTATGTTGATTTTCAAGGGCTTATATTTTATGGGAAAAATAATATTAAAAAGGAATATGATACGGATTTATACAAAATTTTTGCCAAAATTTCAGCCCATAACATACTTACCTTTCAATCAATTTTAGAAAGTCAAGACAAAATAAAAATCTTTTTTTTCAATCACAATAGGATTGTGCTACGGCAAATTATTCCCAATAGCTAATATTTAGGTACAGTTTCTCTGCTCAAAAGATAGCTTTTGCTAAAAAAAGGTATGTCTCCGATTTGCCCCATTTTTCGATACATATTACCCTACTTTTTCAAATATTGCCTCAAAAAAATAGGTCTCTGTAAATATGCAAAGCAGTGATTTACAGAGACCTATAAAGTCAGGTGGCGCAAGGGGGTTTCGAACCCCCGACCTTGGGGTTATGAATCCCACGCTCTAACCGACTGAGCTACCGCGCCATCTATTACGGTTATCAATTGTGCAGCAAAGGTAAGGCTTTTTATTTGAACCGCCAAAAAAAAGAAGATTTTTCTGAAAAAAAATTTAAACGCAAAGATTTCCGCAAGTTTCGTTATCTGCGCAAAATCTGCGCCTTTCATCTGCGAAAATCTGCGTGAAAACGAAGCCCCAAAAAAGGGTAAAAAAAACTGCACCTTATTTTCCGCAGGGTTTCGTAACTTTGTGCAAATTTTGTGCTTATTTCCATTTATTGAATGAAAAACATAACCGCATTGTATCTCATACTCTTGCTTGCCACAGCTCCCTTGTTTGCCCAGTCAGATGCGGCAATTGGCGACTGGAAGGCGTATTTGGGGCATTATCAAGCCATACAAACCATTGAAAGAGACAGTATTATATATTGTGTCTCCCATGGTGGCATGTATAGCTATGACCTCAAAGAAAATAATTTCCGCAGCTTTTCCACAATCGAAGGGCTCACAGACGTGCAACCGAATAGCCTTTTTTATCACAAAGACAAAGACATGATTTTTTTGGGATATAGTGATGGCTCTATCGATTATTTTCAGTCGCCTGACAATATTCAGCATTTTACGGACATTCAAAGAAATGATTTTTATACCCAAAAAGCCATCGCCAATTTCGCAGGAAAAGATAGCTTTTTGTATGTGGCTACCGATTTTGGCGCAGTTATTTTTGATTTGAACAAAGCAGAACCCAAATTTACGATAACCCAAATCTTGAACAATCCTGTGCGCACCCCTATTCAATCGCTTACCGTTTTTGAGGATAAATTGTGGGCTTGTCTCGGAGATAGCGGCGTGTTTTACGCCCCTATCAATGCCCTCAATTTTTCTGACCCTGCTATCTGGACAAAAGCCTCTGGTATAGCTGGGCTGCCGCTCGGAAAGGCGCATGGTTTGGTTTCTGATGCAGAAAATATGTTGGTCATTGCAGCAAATGAGATTTATAGAAAAAACGGAAATAGCTGGCAAAAATATCTGTTAGGGATTTTTGATTATGAATTTTTAAGATTGTATAACAACACATTTATCGCTTTTCGTTCAGACGGAACCGTAATAGAGAGCGATATTTCGGGGGCAAATGTCTCTTACAATTATCAAGGAGGGGGCATTACTGACATTGACAAAATCGGGGAAACTACTTGGTATAGTAGCATTTACATGGGTTTATACCAAATCCAAAACGGTGAGAATGTCTATTTTACTCCCCCTGGTCCTCGCACAAACTATTGTACACAAATGGCAGTAGGAAAAAATGAGCTGTACATTGCTGCTTTGGGCTATGATGCAGTGCTTGTGCCGCAATACGAAAGCGGCGGAATTTTTGCTTATAGTAAGAAATGGGCAGAAAATGCAGGCTGGAAAATCTTAAATTCAGCCAATGGCGGGCTTCCTAAGTATCGAGCAAATTGGAATTTTGTAAGGGCTTTTTATGATAAAAATACGGACAAAGTCTATATGGGGTCTTGGGGAAAAGGGATTTGTGTCTTGAAAGATGCGGCTTTGCAAAGCTATTATGACTGCGCTAATTCGGGTTTGAGCTACATTTACAACACCTGCGACACCTTGCAATACTATGACAATATGCGCATTGGTGGACTCAAAACAGATGCAAATGGTACACTTTGGGTTGTCAATAGCGAAGCCCGTCAACGCTTGCAAGCCTTGACTACGGACGGGACTTGGCACAATATGCGGGCTTCTTTTGTGTCGCCCACTGCCCAGTTGATTGGGCTTATCATAGATGATTATGACAATAAATGGGTGCTTCGCCGTAGGGAATTGCCCATCACTTATAACGATAAAAACACGCCTGAAAACACCTTAGATGATGTTACAGCCACTATTTTTCCCCCACAAGGTGCAGAAGATGATGTGTTACGTTTCAATGAAGTTTTTTCTTTTGCTAAGGACAAAGACGGCGATATTTGGTTGGGGACAGATAGGGGCATACGGGTGGTTTATACCAATTTTTTGGCAGAAATGGCGGCAGGCACAAATGTAGAAGCCCGCGCGCCTATCTACGAAGGCTACCCTTTGTTGCGTTCGCAAGCCGTAACAGCGATTGCGGTTGATGGGGGCAATCGCAAATGGATAGGCACAGGGGAAGGCGTATTTTTGGTCAGTTCGAGTGGAGAAAAGATTTTGGCGCATTTTACGGCAGAAAACAGCCCCCTTATTTCCAATTATATAAATGATATTGCGATAGATGACGAGACGGGAGAGGTATTTTTTGGCACCACAAAAGGCACTATCAGCTATCGTGCAGGCGCGACAGAAGGCAAAACGCCTTGCGAAATTGCGGTTTTTCCCAATCCTGTTTTCTCCGATTTTGAAGGAGAAGTGAGTATTAGCGGCTCTGCGGAGGAGTCGGTGGTAAAAATTGTGTCTATTAGTGGCATGTTGGTGCGGGAATTGAACTCGGCAGGGGGAACGGCTTTGTGGGACGGCAGGGACATACAAGGGCAAAAAGTGGCATCTGGCGTGTATTTGGTCTTGGTGGCACAAAAAAATGGGCAAAATGCTTGTGTGGGGAAATTGACGGTGATTAAGAAATGAGATTTAACGCTGGCAGCGTCCCACCCTGTTTACCAAAAGTAGATAGGGTTCCACGCTGGCAGCGTGTAGGTTACGAAAAGCGTGTCCTGCCTTCAAACAAAGCCTTCAACACTTTTGTATAGGAATCTCTCGTGCTCAAACTCACAAAATCCGCCCCTACGGACTTGAAAATGTCTCGCTGTTGCTGCATGTTTTGGTCAAAACGCTTTTGATAGGCGGCACGCACCGATTCTGCCGTTGTGTCTATCCAGAAAGTAGCACCTGTTTCTGCATCTTCGGCTTGAAAAAGCAGTCCTTCGGGCAGGGTTCTTTCCCTTTCATCATATAAATGTAAGCCTATAACATCATGTTTTTTGCGCACAATCCCCAATTCTTCTTTGTAGCTTGCGCCTGTATGCCAAAAATCAGAAAGCAAAAACACAATACTACGTTTTTTTAGCACATTTTCTATCGTTCGCAAAGCCAATAAAATATCTGTTCCTTTGCCAGAAGGCTGAATATCAATGATTTCTCGAATGATACGCAGGCTATGATTTTTCCCTTTTTTGGGCGGAATAATGCGTTCTATTTTATCTGTAAAAAAAATGACTCCCACATTGTCCTGATTTCCCATAGCCGAAAATGCCAAAACTGCACAAATTTCCGCCAAAATCTCATCTTTGCGTTGCGGCTCTTGCAAATACGAAAGTTGTGTGCCAAAGACAGTCGAAGGACTCACGTCTATGAGCAACATCACCGTCAATTCGCGCTCCTCCTCATAGATTTTTATATAAGGCGTGTCGTATCGGGCAGTTACATTCCAGTCAATATTGCGCACATCATCTCCCCATTGATACTCGCGTACCTCGCTGAAAGACATGCCTTTGCCTTTAAAAGCACTATGATATTCGCCCGTAAAAATTTGTTCGGAAAGTCCTTTGGATTTGATTTCAATTCGCCGTACCTTGCGCAATAATTCTTGTGTGGTCATGTTGAGATTTTGGGCAAAAATAGGATTTTTATTCGGGATTTCACGCAGATTTTCGCAGATGAGAGCAGATTTCGCAGATGAATAATTGAAAATCGAAAATTGAAATAACTGTTCACTGCTAACTATTCACTGCTAACTGTTATCCTATTTTTTATGAAATATCTCATTTTTTGGACTTTTTTGGGGTTAAATAGCCTTCTTTTTGGACAAACGATTATTATGCAAATGGATTTGCCTAAAAACCCTGTTCCTGGCAAATGTTATGCGCGTTGTGTGATTCCTTCGGAATACAAAGTTGTACCTGAAAATAAAATACTTCCCGACAAGCTCATGTATGACACTTTGTATGAAATCGCCGAAATTCCTGTGAAATATGATACCATAACAACAGAAATTACGCTTACAGAAAGCTACGAATATGAGGAATGGCTTATGGGAGATTCTGTGCCGTTTGTGGGGGAATTTGATGAAAAAAGTCAAGAAAAAAGGACTTGGTTTCCGCCAAAATATGACATTATAAAGGAACGGAAACTATTGGCAGAAGAAGGAATTTATTGGCAGGGTTGCGAAAAAAAGATAGTTGCAGCGTTTGTGCCTACGGAGGTTTTTCCGTATTATTGCAAGACTTTTCCTGCACAATATGCCAATATTTTGAGGCGAAAATGCCTGATTCCGCCTCGACAAGTGATAGAAAAAAACGGAAAAAAAATCGTTGTAGATTACCCTAAAAGCAATCCTTATTGCCAAAAAATAATCGTTCCTGCGCATACTCAAAAAGTGTATCGTCTTGAAACACAAAGCCCTATCAAGATGACTTGTATCAAAACCGTAAGAATCATTCATACAAATAGCGGGCTTTTTTTGATACGTAGCGAAAGTATTTCGGATTGGAGGGAGATTTCTTGGTTAGATAATA
Organism: Bacteroidota bacterium; assembly: GCA_043751755.1. Taxonomy (GTDB): domain Bacteria; phylum Bacteroidota; class Bacteroidia; order J057; family J057; genus JAAFHL01. The sequence goes on from JAYUZN010001006.1 coordinate 11,022, forward strand.
CCTCAAGTTCTCTGCCGAAGATACGGGAAGTACAGGTATCTTTGCAGCAAAAAGGCTATTACAAAGGCGAAATAAATGGGGTATTGGAACAGGAAACTCGAACCGCTCTTTTCCAATTTCAACAAGACAATCATCTCAAACAAGGCAGATTAGATAATGAAACGATGAAAGCATTGGGGGTAGTAAAATAGTGGAAAGGGTATAACGCTGGCAGCGTTGGTTCATACAAAAAATATTTTTTTTATCATAGATTTCCAAAAAAATAGTATATTTGTATATATATTCGTTCTTTATAAAATATTCATTATGATAGCATTGCAAACGCCATGTCTTGAATATTTCTATTCGTTTTGATTATGAAAACAGTACAAAAAATCGCATTTCTCTTGTTTTCGTTGTTCCTATTTACGGCTGCTTTGAGCCAAAATAAAGGGCAATATGTGAGAGCTAAGGTCTTTTGTGATGAATCGCAGCTACAAAAGATAGCCGTAAAAGGCATAGACATCGACCATTTGGCAGAAATGACAAAGGAATATATTGTGGGGGAGTTTTCGGCTTGGGAAATGCAGCAAATCAAGGACTTAGCTTTGAAAACGGAGATTTTGATAGACGACATGGAGGCGTTTTATCGAGATAGGAATTTTGGGACTTGTCATTCCGAAAAAACAGAAATAGTTACGCCAAATGGCTTTAATTATGGCTCTATGGGCGGTTTTTTGACGATGACGGAGGTCGAAGCCGAATTAGATTCCTTAGCTGCGCAATATCCTACGCTTGTTTCTCCCAAAATAAATTTGGGAAATAGCTACGAAAACCGCCCGATTTTCATGGTCAAAATGTCGGATAATCCAGATATAGACGAAAATGAGCCTGAAGCCTTGTATATCGGTTTGCACCATGCAAGAGAGGCAATTACGGTAATAGAACTCATTTATTTCATGCAATATTTGGCAGAAAATTATGGCACAGACCCTGCTATTACGTATTTGTTGCAAAATAGGGAGCTATATTTTGTGCCTGTCATGAACCCTGATGGCTACGTTTATAATGAAACTATGAACCCACTTGGGGGCGGAATGTGGAGGAAAAACAGGCATATAACAGGCGATACTACGGTTGGCATAGATTTGAACCGAAATTATGGCTTTCAATGGGCTTTTGATAATGTGGGCAGCAATCCTGCCAAAGAATCGGATATGTATCGCGGCACAGCCCCTTTTTCTGAACCCGAAACGCAGGTTATTCGTACTTTTTGCCAAATGCGGCAGTTCAAAACTGCGCTGAATTGCCACAGTTATGGGAGCAAATTGTTGTATCCTTGGGGCTATCAGCCTGTAAGCTGCCCAGAATCGGATTTGCTTGCCTTGCAATCGGGTTTGATGACACAAGGCAATTTTTATACAACAGGGCAGCCGCCGCTCATTTTATATTCTGTAAATGGAGATTCTAATGATTGGATGTATGGGGAGCAGCTCGAAAAAGGCAAGATTTTGGCAATGACTCCCGAAACAGGCATGTCAAGTGATGGCTTTTGGCCCATGCAAGAACGTATTTTGCCGCTTTGTGAAGAAATGATGCCTGTATTGTTGGATAATGCTTGGTTTGCAGGGGAATATTTGCTTTCTACGCCGCCTATAGGCTTCACTACGCAGCTTACAACCTTCAATTTGCCGGTTCAGACTACGAATTATGGGCAAAATGTTGCCAATAATGTCTCTCTTTCTTTTGTTACAAATGATATTTATGTAATGGCTTCTGGCACAAGTGCGGTCAATAATTTGCTTTCTGCCGAAACACAGACTTATAATATAACCTTGAGTTTGTCGGTGGCAACGCCCGCCAATCAAGTCATAAATGGCTACGTAAGAACCACATTTTCAGATGCTTACTATATAGATAGTGCAGTTAGTTTTACTTATATGGGTATGCCCGCAAGTGTGGCAGAAGAATCAGAATTTACCTATAGTTTTCTCTATCCGAATCCTACAAATGGCAAATGTTTTGTAAAATTGGAAAAAGAGCCGAAGCAGCCTGTTTTTGTAGAAATATGGGACGTTCAGAATCATTTTATAAAAAAATATTCACTTATAACAGCCAAAATTGATTTAAGTCCGATTGCAGAAGGCATGTATTTTTATCGCTTTTCGAGTGGGGATAAGGTGGGGCAGATTCAGAAATTGTGGGTGGAGTAGATAAGTAAATTGTTTTTCCGAATATTGTCAGAAAGAACCAAAATTATGACCATTTTTCCATTATGTTATTTCGCGCCGATTCCTTGGTATGCTGCGGCTTTGCAAGCCGAAAATATCGGCATAGAAGTAGCAGAGCATTATGCTAAACAGCAATATACCAATCGTTTATGGATAAAAACCACAAATGGTGATTTGCCCTTGATTATTCCGGTTTTGCGAACAGGTGAGCGCAAAGCAATTCGGGATAAACGCATTTCTTACGAGTCTTTGTGGCAAAAAAATCATTGGAAATCCTTAGAAACGGCGTATCGAAGTTCTCCCTATTTTGAATATTATGAAGATAAGTTTGCTGTTTTTTATGAAAAAAAATATGAATTTCTCATAGATTTTACCCTTGAAATTCAGGCAATTTGTTTCCAATTATTGCAGATTGAAACGCCTGTGCAGCAGATAGAAACCTATGAAAAACCGGGTTTTTATGCCCAAGATTATCGGGCAGCTTTTGACGCGTCTCGTCATCAGCAACCCGAATGGTTTGTGCCTGTGCCTTATACGCAGGTATTTGAGGGCTTTTCGGCAGGGCTTTCTATTTTTGATTTGCTGTGTAATGAGGGTCCTCACTCAAGGGATATTTTGAAAAAATCGGTTTTGTCTCACGCAGATTTTCGCAGATGATAGCAGATAAGGAACACGAAAAGAATAAAATTACAATTTACCACTAAGGCACAAAGGAAACTAAGAAAGAAAAAGCATGGCTTAGATGCCTTCTTTTACTATATTGCT